>NZ_NUMC01000112.1:0-25391 GCF_002577655.1 Bacillus sp. AFS040349
GACTTTTTCAGTGGCCTCTTATTCAGAGCGTCTCTTTTTCTCTCTGTACTCTTCAATGAATTCCTTCATCTTGTGTTGATCTATTTTGAAATTTTTGATTCCCTTTTTTACTGCAAACTTGGGGGATTCATTATCATAATGCATCTTCCTCTGACATTTTTAGAGATTAGTAAATAAAAAATGCGTCATAACTGAATAAAAAAATTACTTTAGTAAAAACTTTTCAAGATGCAGTTTTCCCACCCAAATTACATCCTTGACGTTTACATGGAAAGCATGGGTTTATAAGCTTCTTCCCTTGCTTTCCTAATGCTATATCTTAATTATTCCTAAATAAACATTTGTCCATTTCATTTATAGCTGTTCTTAATACATTACTAAGGAATATCATCTTCAATATTCATCATGGTTAGTCACCTTGGAAAAGTGACTTATTACAAACTTTTTTCTCCTTCATGGCTATTACTCGAACGGTAGGTAATAGCTTTTTTATGCTCAAAATAAAAATGCGACATAAATTAATTTCGATCAATAGCTGCATTTGCCCACATCATTCCTTCTTCAAACTTAGTCAAAGCTAATGATTTCTCACAGCTATAATGTGTCTAAAGTGTTGTCAGATGTCTTCACACGTTACGAAACCCTTTTTTGAAACTGTCTCTTGATTTTTAGGTGAATGGTACTTAAAATTGTTTTAAATCTGCTTATACATCTAACATTCCCCTCTCTTATCAAAAAAAGCACTCAAATCTATTTCTTCCCTGTATTATTCAATCATCTTTTCTTCAATGAATTCCTTCATCTTGATATTGATCCATGTTGAAATTTTGATTCCCTTCTAAGTTGCATACTTGGCGAATTCATCATATACTCCTTCTTCTAAGGAGATATTATGTCCGGATGTATGTTGCTAATACTACCACCTCTAAATAACATGGTAATATTTTCCTTATAATACATTTATTTATCAATAGATATTAATACACACTGTTACATAATTCCCTAAGGTCTGATATATCCAAAAGTGTTGATATATAAAGATTTATAACTCATTTTAGTGATTTATAAATAATATTGCGACATAAAAATTAGCCAAAAAAACACCCAATTGGATGTACTAGTTTGAATTCCGATACAGGTCAATCTTAGGATTCTTAAAACATAATGATCTTTCACGTCAAAAATTCTTCCTTTTTCTTATATCTTTCAACTTTTCTTCTAATTGGTGGTTTCTAACAAGTAGTTCTTCTATTTCTCTACGAATTTCTAAATCTATTTGTACTACCTTTTCGTTCCTTTTTAGTAATTCGTTGGTGCGTTTTTTTTACTCTCTCAATGTCATCATCCAAACTCATATCAAGCTCATCCTTTATTAGGTACGTTTATATTACCTTCCCTGTTCCACAATTGATTATACATTCATTTGGAAAATGACTCAAAATTATGAGCGCTTCTTTTTCTCTCGGTATTCCTCAATCATCTTTTCTTCTTCAATGAATTCTTTCATTTTGATGTTGATCCATGTTGATATTTTAATCCTTTTCTTAGCTGCATACTTGACGAATTCATCATATACACCTTCTTCTAAGGAGATATTGTGACTGGATGTTACCAATACTAACACCTTCAAATGATATGGTGATATTGTCCAACACATACCTTTATTTATCAATACACATTGTTATACACTAATACACATAAATTCCCGGATACGCAATAAAAAAGCCAACTTAGTTAGTTGACTTTCTTTCCCACTTATTTATTTAAAGCACCCGTTAATACAATAAGATAGCTGCCTAAATGGCAGCTTTTGAATAACAGAATAGATTAATTTCCCTTGATTTATATTACTTTTTTTCCATTACAGCGAAGTAATTTTTTTCATTATCTGCAAAGTTAAATACTCTACCAAATGGCATATTTACTTATAATGCCGACTAAGGTGATTCATAATTTAACTTTTATTTCTCAT
The DNA here is from genome assembly GCF_002577655.1 of Bacillus sp. AFS040349. Taxonomy (NCBI): domain Bacteria; kingdom Bacillati; phylum Bacillota; class Bacilli; order Caryophanales; family Bacillaceae; genus Bacillus; species Bacillus sp. AFS040349. Next base: position 1,973 of record NZ_NUMC01000112.1, read on the forward strand.
ATATTGGGTTAATCTATGAAAAATCATTAAGATAATATATAGAATTGGATATAAAATTAATGATTATACTCGTTTCCATCCTTCGATATAGAAAGTACCACTCCAAAGAAAAATTGTTTCGTATACCATTGCAAATATTGACCAGACCAATATATACAAAGCACTTTTAATTATTTTATTTTTATATGGGTAATAATTCAAAAAAAGCACATTTATAGCAGGATAAATACCAAACATATAAATTAGTGTAGCCCAATCCACTCCTTTATCAAAGTATCCATAAAGATTATACTTTAAGCTCAAAAACACATCAGTCATCAATTGTAAGTACATAGCAAATAACGTAGTAGTAAGTAACTCTATTGCTGAAAGACGTTTAGGCATAAAAACAACAATTAAATTTAAAATTAGTACTGTACTGATTAGAATAATCAATTTTAACTCCTACCTATAATATTTTCATTTATTTATTATTTCCAAATTACAACATTATACGCATGTCTAAATTTTTATTCTTTATTTTTCTAGGATGTTAGGTATATCCAAAAGTGCTGATATAAGGAATTCTATCCATTATTAGAGAGTAGTGAATAAAAAATGCGACGTAACTGAATAATAAAAAGCAAAACTTTAGCAAACACTTTTCAAGATGCAGTTTTCCCACCCAAAGTGCATCCTTGACGTTTACTGGAAAGCATGGGTCTATAAGCTTCTTCCCTTGCTTTCCTAATGCTATAGCTTAATTATCCTTAAAATAAGCAATTGTCCATTTCATTTATAGCTGTTCTGAATACATTACTAAGGAATATCATCTTCAATATTCATAGTAGTTAGTCGCCTTGGAAAAGTGACTTATTACAAACTTTCTTTCTCCTTCAGGGCTATTACCCGAACGATGGGTAATAGCTTTTTGCGTTTTATATAGATTAATACATAAAAAATACACCTTTCGATTGGACTCATCATTTACCTTTTGATGAAGTCCACGGATTAAAGAAAACAAAAGAGGAATTGGAAACAGAAGGTGTTTTTGTAGAAACAGAACCCGTAAAAGAAATTATTGAAGGGATGGACGCAGTCAAGAAATACAAATCAGTAAAAGGGGTCTATTATGAATATGTTCCTAGACCTTTAAATGAATCAGAGCGAATCAAACAGTTAGAGGAAACAGTCGCAATGCTTATGCTAGGAGGAACAATATAATGTACTCATTTACAAAGCGTATGTATGAAACAAACGGTCTGATGGTACTTATGTTTATGATGATGTAGCAATTGATACTCTTGTTACAAAAGGGTACATAACAACTGATCAAGGAACTGAAATTAAACAATTTGAGCAAATTTAGCACCTGCAGTCAGTTAAAACATCCAGCATCGTTTGATCCTTTTGTTTGCGCGTTTGTAGTAGCTTCAAATAATGATTGGAAAAACAAAAAAATAAGAAAAACCACCCTATTAGTACTGATTGTACACTCTAGGATGGCTTTTGGTAACATTTATTCTTTTATCCAATCATAGAAGATGGAATACTTCCTGCTTGAATGTACAATTCCATTTCAAGAGGTGCATTTTCTCTATACTCAACTTTCTTATTTGAGGAGATGCCCTCTCCTTGTTCTTAAATAGAAAATAACTTCCAAAAATGGTGCATTCTAAAAATATTCTTATCTGTCTCCTACAGTGTTGCTGTCGATGTTTTTTTATTTTTCAAGGGCTATAACTAACTCTTCCCCCATCAATTCAGAAGAGAATGGATCACGACTTGTTACAATTTGAGCATCAGCCCAGACAGCATAGGCTTTTTGGTTTAAATCACCTTTATCATAATTGGATATTTTTTTCATTTCTTGCTCTAGGCTAAATGGTAAAATATCTAATAGCCCTTCTGGCTCAATTTCATCTGGGTAACCCGTAACTTTCTTACCCGCAATAATACTTTTGCCATCTGGGCGGAGTGTCCAAATTAGTGGTGCTGGACCATGGCACTCTGCAGCAATAATTCCTCCATTATCATAAACGGTATTGATAATACGATGTAAATGCTCATCTTTGGCCAGGTCATACATGGCTCCATGCCCGCCAACAATCAATACAACATTATATTCATTCGGATTTACATTAGAAAGTTCTTGTGTATCATCTGCACGTCCTGATTCATATAACGCCTTATAAGTCCCTTCAGGATCATATTCCGGTAAAAAACTCGCCTGATCAACAGTTGGTTTTCCACCTAATGGAGAAGCAAGATCTACTTGGTGTCCTGCTTTTTCTAAGGCTTCTAGTGGAGCAAATAGTTCTTCACCCCACCAACCTGTTTCATAAGAATTTTGTTCATCTTTGTAACCACTTGATAAAACTGCTAAAACTTTTGCCACTTGACTTCCTCCTAGTTAATCTTTTTACATACGGTACCTATTTTTAACCATGTTCATAAAATAATTCTCTTACGATTAAATGCATACAATCTTAATCATTCTGCAAACTTATAGCAGTTAAATAGAAGGAGTTTCTTATGGAAAAGGAAGAAAAGGCAAAAAAAAATTGGTGAATTATATCAAGAAGTTCATGACAAGAACGATGAACTTTTTAATATTTGGCAGGAACACACCCTTTTCCATTGGGATTGGTGGCTGTCTGTAATTCTAATTATCATTCCCAGGTCTGTATTTTTCATATACCGTGAAAAGGGGAGTACCGCTAGGTTTATGGTATTATACTGGAGATGTATATCCAACTATTCCCTCTTACATTACATGGGATTTTTCTGCTTTACCTATCTTTGCTGCGATGCTCATTCAGGTTAAGCCACATATCAATCCTTTTTTAAAATCAGTTTTTTATGGAGGGGTATGTACATTTGTAGGGGAACCCATTTTTCTTTTGCTTGACTATTATGTCATAGTTAAGTGGAACTTAATTTACTCTTTTTTTATTTACATGATTATTTACCTATTAGCCCATAGAATCAGTAAATCAAAATCCTTTGCTCCATTATCGGCGGAGTAGTATTTGTCTATAATAAACACTCTGGTACTATTTTAGAACCTCAATTGGAGTGTCGAAAGTTATGTAGTAAATCACCTACAATAAAGGATAAAATTTTTGAAAAATATAGATTCCAATTCCTCCAATCTCCCCATTTATATGCCGCAATAGGAAACATTGAATTATATACCAAGTGCATTTCCTCACCCCTTCTTTAATAGTACCTTTATATCATCCCCTTTTTTTCCAAATATAAAATACTTCTATAAATACAAAAAAGTTGCAAAGAGCATGTTTCGTTTTCGCTCTTTACAACCCTTAATCATACATATTTATAGAAGGATATCTAACCAAATCTTAATTGAGGTACCCAAAATTAACAGTGCTAATATCCATTGTAAAAGTTTTGTATTTACTTTCTGCCCCATTTTTGCTCCCAATGGAGAAGCAATTAAACTCGCTATAACCATGATAAATGCTGGCAGAAATTCTACCTGCCCAGTTGATATTTTTCCAACTGTAGCCCCTATTGACGAAATGAACGTAATGGCTAAAGAGGATGCAATCGTCACACGTGTTGGTAACTTTAAAATAACTAACATAATTGGTACCAATAGAAAGGCCCCTGCCGCCCCAACGATACCTGCACCTATACCTACAATAAAGGCAAATAATGCTGCCAACCATTTATTGAATGTAACTTGATCAGGTGGTATATCCTCTCTTCCTTTTTTAGGTAGGAACATCATAATCGCTGCAAGCAATGCTAAAATACCATAAACAAGGTTTATGATTTCTCCAGACATCATCCGCGAACCATAACTTCCTATAAAACTACCAATTAAAATACTTACTCCCATAAAGGTGATAAGTATCTTATTTAAATAGCCACCTTTACGGTAAGCCCATACCCCACCAAGCGTTGCAAAAAACACTTGTACCGCACTGATTCCTGACACTTCATGTGCACTAAACGCTGCTAATCCAAATAATGGAGGGATATAGAGTAACATTGGATATTTTATGATTGATCCTCCTATACCAACCATACCGGATATATATGAACCAATGAACCCTATCAGAAAGATCGTTAAGATAAATAGTAAATCCATTTCGTTTTGCCTCCTATACTATAAAAGGGAACCGTATTGGTCCCCTTCATTATTTTTTAGCCTTTTTTAATCCAGAACTTTAGTACACCATCATCTTCTGAATCTTTTAGTAACTCATGACCACCTGACTTTGCCCATGCTGCAAGATCACTTTTTGCTCCTTTATCTGTCGCATGAATTTCTAAGACCTCTCCCGCTTCTAATTCATTGATTGCCTTTTTTGTTTTTACAATTGGCATTGGACATGCTAATCCTTTTGCATCTAATACTTTTGCTACGTTCATCTTAAAATTCCTCCTAATTTATATTTGATTTATCGAACAGCACAACGGTTTGGACCAATTTCCATCTCACGTTGTTTCTCATCATCTGGACTGATTTTCCCCATGTTTGTTTCACGGATTTCTTGGTAAGCATTTGGTTGCGGCGGTAAATTTTCCGTTACTAATTTTCTAAACTCGTTTTCGTCTTCAATGTTTAACCCATGGTTTTGTGCAAATAGATTACCTAATTTTGCAGAAACACTACCGTCTTCATTTAATTCGTCAATAATCATAAAGTGGGCTGGAAGAACAATTAGTTCCTCAGATAATTCTCTGTAACGTGTGTAAAGACTTTCTCGTAAATCGGCTACCCAATCTTCTGCCATGCCTGCTAAGTCTGGTCTACCAATAGAATCAATGAATAAAATATCACCTGAAAGTAAGAACTTTTCATCGACAACAAAAGACGTAGAACCAATCGTATGACCTGGAGAATATAAAGCATGAATATTGATCGTTGTGTTACCGATGGTTACAATCGTACCACTTTCTAACGGTTGATACTCAAATGTAACTTCTGTTGCGTCCTTTGGTGGTAACCAGTATGTTGCATTGGTTTTTTCGGCTATTGCTCTACCACCTGAAATGTGGTCTGCATGTAAATGTGTATCAAATACATGTGTAATCGTTGCACCAATCTTTTCAGCAAACTCCGTATAGACATCAGTCATTCTTGTTGCATCGATAATGGCAGCCTCACCATTTGAAACGACCATATAAGATAAACAACCTTTACCAATACGAACAAATTGATAAATCTCTCCACCGTCTTTTAAATCCCCTACTTTAATAGGCTCTAAATGTTCGCTCCATGCTTTCATACCACCTTTTAGATAAGCAACATTTAACCCCTCATCAGAAAGCATGTCAGCAACCATGACAGATGAACCTTCTTTAGCACAAACAACTAAAATTTCTTTGTCTGATGGAAGTTGATCTAAAATTCCCTCCACACCATCTAATAAATCGAAATAAGGTACATTTAGATAATCAAAGTTTGCCCCTTCAATTTTCCAATCACTAAAAGCATCTTCATTTCTGACATCTAAAATAAATAATTCCTCTTGATTAATCACTTTCTGTGTTACTTCTTGTGAAGTCATTTCTCTTAAACTCACCTTAAATACCCCCTATAGTATAATTTAAGTTAAAAAAATATAAGATAATCCATTAGTAGTTAATTAGAATGTTAAAGTTACATCAGCATCTTTTGCAAACTCAAGGAACGTCACGGCTCCACCGACCTCAATACCATCTATAAAAGCATCTTTTTCTAATCCCATAACATCCATTGTCATCTGGCATCCAATGAACGTTACACCCATTTCTTTTGCCATATCCACTAATTCTGGGATAGAAGGAACATTTGCTTTTGTAAAACCTTCTACAAAATGTTCTTTTCCTTCTTGCATTGGAAGTTGTTTGTATCCTTCCTTATGAATGAGATTTAACCCTTCAAAGGTAAAGAAAATGGCTACCTCTTGATCTGTTGCTGCTGCAGCCGTCGCAATATTAAATACTTTGTATGCATCAAACAACCCACCATTACTCGCAATAATTGCTACCTTATTTGCCATCTAAAATTCCTCCAATTCTTTTTAAATTATTTCAATAAACTCATAAGTGTATCAGGATCAAATCCCAACACCCATTTACCGTTTACTTCCGTTTGTGGGACTCCCATCTGACCAGTTGTTGCAACTAATTTATTTGCAGCCACAGGGTCTTTCTGTACGTTAACTTCATGAAAAGGAATATCCTTATCCTTCAAGAAATTTTTCATCATATCACAATAAGGACAAGTTGAAGTCGTATAAACTGTTACGTTGTTTTTCATTTCATCTTCTCCTCCTTCATAAACTCCTAATCCACTGCTTTTTCAGTTTGACCTTCCCATCCGCTCATACCTGGTACAACATTTATGACTTGTTTAAATCCTTGGCCGGCTAGTTTTTGTGCTGCTAAATCACTACGATTACCAGTTCTACATACGATATAAATTGGTGTCTCAGGATTTAATTCGTTTAACCGATTCTCCAACTCACCAAGAGGAATTGATTTTGCCTTTGGGATGTGACTAAATACGTATTCCGCATGTTCTCTTACATCTAGCACTATCAAATCTTCATTGGATAAAAGTTTTTGCTCTAACTGATCGTTGCTAACGACATGAGGATGCTTCTTTTCTAAATTTTCTTCTCCACTTGCTTTACGAAGGTAATGCTTTAATACATCGCCTTCTTCGAGTGTTCCTAAATACTGATGCCCTGAACTTTCTGACCATGCTTTAAGGTCTGCCTTAGATCCTTTATCTGTTGCCTGCACTTCTAAGACTTGCCCAGCCTCTAGGTTATTCATTGCTTTTTTTGTCTTTACAATCGGCATTGGACACGCTAATCCCTTTGCATCTAAAACAACATCCGTTTTTATCATTTCCATGTTAAAACAACCTCCTAGTTTTAATTACCCACCGGGGTATATATTGATCTAAAAATTTATTCGATTGGCCCTTCCCATGCAAGCATTCCACCAGTCATGTTAATCACATTGAAACCATGACTTTCGAGAAATTTTGATGCTTGTGCACTTCTTCCACCTGAACGACACACCATAATATATTCTTTTGTTTTATCTAGTTCATGCATACGAAATTCCAATAAGCCTAGTGGAATGTTTATTGCTCCAGGAATTTTCCCTTGTGCTACCTCTTCAACTTCACGAACATCAATTAAATTCAATTCCTCACCAAGTAAATTTTCAACTTGTGTTGTTGTAAATTCTCTCATTCTATTAACCTCCTAGCCTTTCCAGGTGCTTACGCCACCTTTTACATTTGTTATTTGTTTAAATCCTTGTTTCTTTAATAATTTACTTGCTTTCTTACTTCTCATTCCACTTTGGCAAATAACTACAACTTCTTTATCCTTTTTCAAGGTACTTGCCTTTTGCGAAAGTTGATGTAGCGGGATATTTTTAAACCCTGGGATATGGTAACGACCAAATTCTCCTTGAGTACGTACATCAACAAATTGAAGTCCCTTCTCTTTCAATAGCCCTTTTAATTGAGTTGTATTGATCTGTTTTACCCCCTTTACAGGCATAAAACGTAGGGCAATAAAAAGTATAACTAGAGAAATAATCAGCGTATCAACACTAAAAATGTTCAAGAAATGACCTCCTGTTCTAATAGGCTACTAGATAAATAAGTTTACATTTCCTTCTTCTGCATCACCAATGTATGCTGCAACGCCGGCGTAATCAAGTCCATCAATCAACTCTTCTTTTTGTAATCCAAGTAGATCCATTGTCATTGTACATGCAATTAACTTCACATCTTGTTCTTGTGCCATTTCTATTAGTTGTGGAAGCGGCATAGCATTATGCTTTTTCATCACATGCTTAATCATTTTAGGTCCCATTCCTGCAAAGTTCATGTTAGAAAGCCCCATATTATCAGCACCACGAGGCATCATTTTGCCGAACATTTTTTCTAGGAATCCTTTTTTTACTGGTACTTGCGCCTCTTTTCTAAGAGCGTTTAATCCCCAGAATGTATGGAAAATGGTTACCTCATGATCGTAAGCCGCCGCTCCATTTGCAATAATATAGGCTGCCATTGCTTTATCATAATCTCCGCTAAATAGAACAATCGTTGTTTTCTTTTTCTCTGACATTCTAATTCCTCCTCATTTTTATACCACCACGGGTATATGTGTTTGTAAAAAAATTTAACCTTTCTTAATTTGGAAGATAAATACATCATTTTCTTCTTTATAATCAAGTAATTCATGTCCAGTTGATTTTGCCCAAGCAGTTAGGTCACTCTTAGCACCTTTATCTGTTGTATGAACTTCTAGGACTTGACCTGTTTCAATTTCATTTATGGCCTTCTTTGTTTTAACAATCGGCATTGGGCATGCTAAATTTTTCGCGTCTAATACTTTTTCTACTTTCATTTATATCCTCCTCAAATCTTTGTCTTCAAAATTACTTATACCTGTATGGGTATATAATATTCTAAATAAAAAAGGATGTCAACCTTTTATTATCTGCTTTTCACAAGCATGTTAACAGCCTCTTTTACTAATTCATCGCTGCTTTCCCCATTTTCTTCTGCTTTCCTAACACATTCTATTAAATTGGCACTCACTAAAACACCAATTGTACGATCAATCGCTGTTCTACTAGCAGACAATTGGGTAATGATGTCCTTGCAATCTTTGCCCTCTTCCATCATTCTCAAAATGCCTCTGATTTGACCTTCAATACGTTTTAAACGATTCTTTGTCTGAACATCATATTCCATAGTAGCACCCCCATATCAGATAAAAATTTTGTGATTCGATAAGTTGATTATATACCCATATAGGTATTTTGTCAACGTGTTTAAATTAAGTTATTTCTAGTCCACTCACACATATCTTTTCTATACCTTTTCGCTCTGACTTGTTACTCTCATTACATACTTCTGGAGAAGATAACGAGTAACTGACTACTTTAAAACCTTTCTTTCGTAATATTCGAGTTCCAACGTTTTTATCCAGAGTATTTGAACAGATTAGATGTACTGGTCGATAAGGAATTTCGTTATAAAATCTATTCAAATAAGCAACTGGAATGTTAATTGCTTCATTCACTTGGTGATTATATGCAACGTTGTAATCTCTAATATCTAGCACAACCTTATCACTAGACTTACTTATATCACTTAAATCAAAATAGGACATACAAAAAACAGGAACATATCTCTTATAAAGACCTATTAAGATAGGCAAACATAATAAAATTAAAATAAAATTCATCAATACACTTTCACTCTCCTTAGTCCCAGGAGCAACTAACAATCCAAATTATATACCCCCCACAGTATAATGTCAACGAAAGGAGATATAAACTGTTTTACATCTCCTTCTGCTCTATTCATACTATACTTTTGTCGATGCAATCAATAAGACGTTGCTCAATATCTCCAGCAACTTCCTTTATCTTAGGATCATCCACCATACTTACTAATGCCGTTGGTCTTGGCATCCCTATTTTTGTTTTACCTTGATCATCATAAACAACGATTTTACAAGGAAGAAAATAACCGACCATTTGATTTTCACTAAGTATCCGCTGGGCTTCATGTGGGTTACAGACTTCTAAGACCTTATATTCCTGGTTAAAGTCTAAACCCTTTTCTTGTAACTTCCCTTTAATATCAAATTCCCATAGGACACCAAACTTCTCTTCCTTTAAATTATCTTCTAATGAAGATATCGCAGTTTGAATGTCGTCATTTGTTTCAACTGTGTAATCAAAATGCATTACATTCCCTCCTTATATATTGATAATTGCACCATAAACTGCTTCGCTGAAATGAATGATTGACGGTGATAAATTATTTTCTTTTAGTATTTCTTTCATTCTTTCTGAAGGAATCCTTTCATGTAGTGGTGGCCCCATTTCCATTTCAATGGCTTCCCATTCAAGAATAAGTAGGGTTCCGTTTTGCTTTAATATTCTTTTAAATTCACTCAATGCTTTCTTTAAGTTCGGAATCTCATGTACTACAAAAGCAACAAGTACCTTATCTACTACTTCATTATTTAAACTTATATTCTCTAGGTCACTAAGTATATATTGAATATTATCAATGTTTTCTGAGGTAGCATTCTCTTTCAAGAGATTTAGCATTTTTTCCTCAATATCAACAGCATAAACTCGTTGAATGGTTGCTCTAGCCAACGGAATGGTAAAAAAACCATTACCTGCCCCTAAATCTGCAATAACATTTTCCTGATTCACTTTTAATTCTTTTATAACCTGTTCAGGTGCAACAAGTTCTCTACGTTTTGGATCTAATAACCTATCTGCTTTATCGGGGTTAAACCGATGTCCTGCCATATCCATCACACCTTTCCAAGAATTTTTACATACAAAAAAAAGACGATTCGTGCTATAATTCATAGTAATCAAATAGGTTTTAAAGAGATTGGAATTGGGAGTGATAATAAAATGAATTTTCTTAAACTCTTTCTAAAAGAAAAATGCCCTAACTGTAACAAGACTTTAGAAGCAAAGAATTCAAGCATACTAAGTTCATTTGTTATAAAATACTGCTCTGAAGGTCATTATCAAAAAGAGTATCACCCATCATTAGAGACATATATTGAAAGCAATAAAGTTTCTTAAAAGAGGATGTCTGACCATATCTTAATTGAAGTACCTCCAATCAGTAATGCCAAAATCCATTTAAGGACTTTGGTATTTACTTTTTTACCCACCTGTGCACCAAGTGGAGCAGCAATTAAACTAGAAATGACCATGATTAAAGCAGGGAAAAGTAAGACTTGCCCTGTGGTAACCTTCCCTATCGTTGCTCCAATTGACGAAATGAAAGTGATTGCCATTGAAGAAGCAATAGTTACTCGTGTTGGTATCTTTAATATTACCAACATGATTGGAACTAGAAGAAATGCCCCACCGGCACCAACAATTCCTGCAGCAACACCAACTATAAATGCTAACAGTGATGCTAACGACTTGTTAAAATGAATCTCATCTACCTTACTCTCTATTCCTTTAGTTGGTATAAACATCAGTACAACTGCAATGAGTGCTAAAATGCCATATATAATATTTATTGTTGCCTCTCCCATCATTCTTGAACCGAAACCACCAATTAAACTTCCTATTAGTACACTTATACCCATGAACATAATTAAAGTTCCATGTAAGAACCCGCTCTTTCGGTATGCTAAAACACCACCTATAGTTGCAAATAATACTTGTACTCCGGTAATCCCCGTTACCTCATGGGCACCAAAAAGACCAGTTCCAACGATAGGTGGTATGTATAGTAGCATTGGATAGTTGATGATTGATCCACCAATACCAGCCATCCCTGATATAAATGAGCCGATAAATCCAATTAGGAAGAGAGTAACAATTAATCCAAAATCCATAATATCTCCCTACTTAAAATAGGGTACCGTGAAGTACCCTACCTATTTTTTTCTTACCCAAAACTTTAATATACCGTCTTCTTCTTTACTTTCAATCAACTCATGCCCACCTGATTGTGTCCATGCCGCGAGGTCACTCTTTGCCCCTTTATCTGTTGCATGGATTTCAAGTACTTGGCCTGACTGAATTTCGTCAATTGCCTTTTTAGTTTTAACTATAGGCATTGGACAAGCCGATCCTTTGGCATCAAGAACTTGATCTGCTTGAATATTCATTTGTTAACCCCTTTCTATTAACGAATAGCACAGCGATTAGGTCCAATTTCCATTTCACGCTGTTGCTCTTCTTCTGGTGAGATTTTACCCATATTTGTTTCACGAATTTCTTGATAAGAATTTGGTTGTGGTGGGAGATTGTCTGTTACTGCCCTTCTAAATTCATCCTCATCCTGAATGTTTAACCCATGATTCTCCTTATAGAGAACACCAAGTTTTTCAGACACACTACCGTCTTCATTCATTTCATTTATCCCCATATAGTGAGCAGGGAGAACAATTAAATCGTCCGTTAATTCTTTATAGCGACTATAAAGTGTATTTCTCAAGTCCCCTACCCAATCTTCAGCCTTCCCCGCTAGATCAGGTCTTCCAATAGAGTCTATAAATAAAATATCACCTGTCATTAAATATTGTTCATCGACAATAAACGATGTACTTCCTATCGTATGTCCTGGAGAATAGATTGCTTTAACTGTAGTATCTCCAACTTTTACATCATCACCATCTTCTATAGATTGATATTGGAACCTTACTTCTCCTGCATCTTTTGGAGGTAGATAGTAAGTGGCTCCTACTTTCTCTGCAAGTTGTCTTCCACCTGAAATATGGTCTGCGTGAAGATGTGTGTCAAACACATGTGTGATCTTGATATTATGCTCATGAATAAATTTTTCATATTGGTTTAACATACGATTCGTGTCAATTAGAGCACCTTCTCCATTCGATTCAATAAGATAGGAGAGACAACCTTTCCCAATACGAACAAATTGGTAAAGAGTACCGCCGTTATTTAATTCACCTATTTTTATTGGCTCTAAATGTTCACTCCAAGCCTTCATGCCACCTTCAACAGAATAAACATTATCATAACCTGCTTCTACAATTTGTTCTCCTACAAATTCTGAAGATCCACCTTTTGCACATATAACATAAATTGGATCTCCTTTAGGCAACTTTTCCATAATGGAATCAATGCTTTCCATTAAATCAAAATAAGGCTTGTTTATAATTTCAACATTTTTCCCTTCAATCTTCCAATCATCAAAATCGTCTGTGTTCCTAACATCTAAAATAAATAAATCCTCATTTACTATAACTTTTCGTGTTAATTCCTTTACAGAAATGCTTTTGACCGTCATGATATACCCCTTTCACTTTAAAATGCTAAAGTTACATTTGCATCCTTGGCATAAGTAAGGAACGTTACTGCTCCCCCAACTTCTATCCCTTCGACAAAAGCATCCTTATCTAAACTCATGACGTCCATTGTCATTTGGCATCCAATTAACTTTACACCCATTTCTTTTGCCATATTTACCATCTCCTCGATTGAGGGAACATTTTCCCTTTTAAAACCTTCTTCAAAATGTTCCTTACCTTCTGGCATCGGCAAATTTTTATGTGCTTCCTTATGAATTAGATTTAATCCTTCAAATGTAAAAAATATCCCTACTTCAGCATCTGTTGCTGCGGCTGCAGTCGCTACATTAAAGACCTTATATGCATCAAACATACCGCCATTTGAGGCAATAATTGCTACTTTCATTTTGTCATCTCCATTCTCTTTTTTAATGTATTTTATCTGTTTTTCCAGACCATTCCTTCATACCAGATACTACATTTTTTACGTTTGTAAATCCTTTTTCAGTTAACTGTTGTGCTGCTAGGTCGCTACGGCTACCAGTCCTACATACAACGTGAATTTCACTGTTTTTATCTAATTCTTCAAACCTTTTTTCAAGTACTCCTAGAGGAATATTAACAGCACCTGGAATATGTCCAAACGCATATTCTGCTTGCTCTCGCACGTCTAATACAGTTATTTTCTCACTACCTTCAATTTTTTTTGATAATTCATCAATTGATGTTACGTGAGGATGTTTTGTTTCTTTCTTTTCTTCTTCAGCACTCGCTTTACGTAAATAATGCTTTAATACATTTCCCTCTTCTATAGTCCCCAGATATTGATGACCAGTGCTTTCCGACCATGCCTTTATATCAGCAGTAGATCCTTTATCAGTTGCCTGTATTTCCATTACTTGACCAGGTTCTAAAGAACTGATTTCTTTTTTGGTCTTTACGATCGGCATAGGACATGCTAATCCTTTAGCATCTAAAACCCTATTTACATTAACTTCCACATTATAACCTCCCTTGTAACTGTCTTATTATCTTTCTATATCGCCTTTCCATTCACTCATTCCTCCTGTCATATTTTTAATTTTAAACCCACGTTCTTGTAACCATTCACTAGCAAGTCCACTGCGATTGCCTGAACGACAAACGATAATATGCTCCTTCTCTTTTTCAATCTCATTGGTTCGTTACAATATCTCCCCTAATGGAATATGACGAGCACCAGGGATACGTCCTCCGGCAACCTCATTGTGTTCACGCACATCAATGATACTCTCAGCCTTCTCCTGCTTGATGAGTTTGTCAACATCCTCAGGTGATATTTCTTCTATAGAATCGGCCATAAACAATACCTCATTCCTTAAATAAGATAACGCTGTTATTATGTGTGAAATTCTAAAATATTATCTTTTGAATAAGGAAATAGTAATACTAATGTGGTAATAAAAATAATAAAAAGGAGACTAAAAATGAAAAAAATTATAATCTTGTTTTCATTTCTAGTGTTGTTTCTAGTTGGCTGTGGGATGAACATGAATAATGGTGAAATGATGGATGGAAGCATCACACCTGATATGTTTGCAGATATGATGAATACTCCTGAAATGCAAGAGGCAATGATTGAGGTGATGAGTTCACCTGAAATGCAGGATACAATGGTTGATATGATGAAAAATCCCGAGGTACAGCAGGCAATGATTGATAATATGCAGAGACCCGAAATAAAAGAAAATATGATTAAATTTATGCGAACTCCTGAAATGCAACAGGTTTTAAAGGAAGCAATAAAATAAATAAGGATGACAGTGAATCTACTGTCACCCTACACCTTTAGATAAGTATTTTTTCAGTAAATTAGGTTTATCAATAATCAAACTTCTTGAATGATTGGTTCAGATAAGAGTGCGGTTTTTACCTCATCGACAAGATAGCAGCCCTCATCGGATTTGCTAAAAAAGGATTCCGGTTTGGTACACCTTTGGTCAACTTTAATACTACAAAATCGTAAAAGGTACACGTTTAGTACACGATACCTTCTAATTCAAAACATCGACCTTAGTCATTTTTACTTGTCGATGTATCTTTTTCAACTTAGTTTTGGTCAAATTAAATAAAGTTCTGTATTGTTGATGAGTTGGTAATACGTTTATTTTTTGACCATGCAGAGAGTTTCCTTAAGATATCTGCTTAGAATATTCTCTCGTACTTTCCTTCTCTCCCCAAAACTGATAAATAGTTATAACACAACTCCGTGATTCTCGGTAAATCGTGATTATCCTTATTTATTTCCGATTTTACCGTGTTTTCGTACGATTTTCTCCCTGTCCCTCCATTTTCTGTAACAATGTAACTATTATTCATCTAAGGGGCACTGGTTTCTAAAAACGTCCAAATCTTTATTTTGTTTTTCTTTTTGTATTTCACCCTGTCGATGATATTGTATCCCATATTCTTGTCTACATTGTCATATGATGATGTTATAAAAGGCAAAAAGTTTAAAGAAAAAAAGAGAAGGATTTACACCTTCTCTACTAAAGACTATTCAGTTTCTCCAACATTTTTTTCCTAGATGGGTTGCTGTATATCAATGTTGTTTGTACATTGGAATGCCCTGCCATATTCGCAACTTCATGAACATCAAAACCATTCTTTAACAAATTTGTAACAAAAAAGTGACGACAATCATGAGGCGTGAGATCACTTACACTTGCCAATCTATTATACTTACGAAAGGCTTTATTCTCAGACATTCTTGATAATTGGGGACTTTTATTACTTACAAAAAGAAACTCACTTTGTTGACACAAATTATAGGTTGGGCGAATATTAACCAAGTAATCATTTAAAACTCTGGCTAATTTATCCCCTATCAACACAGTTCTTGACTTATTGCCTTTTCCATCCCGTACCACCAATTCCCTAGTTTCTAACCTCACGCAATCTAATGTTAATGATAAAGCCTCTGTGATCCGCAAACCTGAGTAAATGAGGAGATTAACAAGGCAGTAGTCTCGCATATTCCCTATCTCAAGGACACATTGGACAAAACGCATAATCTCATCTTTCTCGAATCGGCAAGGAGAGGCAATTGTTTTCTGTATTTTCTTAAAATCCTTCTTGGTAATCACTATCTCAGATTGAACTTTTTCTTTGATTAGAAATTGATTAAATGATGCAAGCCCAGTGAGGTGAAGATTAAACGTCTTTGGACTTAATTTTCTCTTTTGAAGATATTCCTTATATTCATTAAAGTTTTCACGAAACAACTTTGACGGTTGGTTCCCGTATTTCTTTTCAAACCAATCATTATATTTACGAACCGACCTAGAATATGACTCAATTGTATTTTTGGATTTCCCTTCTCTTTTAAGGAAATGAATATACTTTCCACCCAACCCTTCCACCTTTTCTTTTTTCTTTTGCTCAATCGAATACAACTTCATAGAAAGAACTCACCTCCTTTTTTTACTATGTTTATTTTATTAGCAATAGAATCTTACAGAATTATGTTTACTTATAGTTGGTTTCTGCCACACTTCGGCGTGTAGAAGTATTCATAATTGATACTATGTTTTCCTCTAGGAGCCACAAGAAATATCCAACCGATATAGTAGATCATTTATCATTTGTTCTATTTGTTGTTTTTCCTGCTCCTTTTTAATAAGTGTTTCTTCTAGTTTTCTAATCCTCTGTGTAAGTTCAAATTGTCGATCTATCTCAGGGAATGCTTCAAACGATATGTATTTGGTTTTAACTTTCCCTTTATTATTACTCATCTGTATATGAGGATATGGCCCATGTGTGTTTCCCTTTGCTTCACGACATGGAATACACCCTGGATTGTTACATCTTGTAAACTTCCATACAATAGTTCCCTGGACTCTTTCCTCTAAGCCATGACTAACATACTTAACCTTTTGACTGATTTTCACTATTTCTTTATCACTTGCTAAATATCTTTCTTTCAATTCCTCTAACTTTGAAGTTAAGTTTTTAATATCAGTTTTGATGGTTGGTAACATCGGATTTCTCCTTTCTATACTACGGTCAGTATTGATTCTCTCCATTTTTCTAATGATGAACAATGCATAATTTTTTTCTTTCTTTGCGGATTTTCATAACACCATCTAACAAATTGTTCATATTCCGAAATAGAAAGACCATTTTGTGTTGCTAAATCATTTATCAGCCTAAATACTTTATCAAGTGAATATCTTTCAGTATTATCACGAAGCCAATCGAATGGGTTTTTGTTACCTTTCCTTTCGTGTAAAGACCTATCTAAAAAAACGATATTACCAAAATAAGTTCCACCATGACCAGTATCAAGACAAATAAAATGGTCTATTACAAGATTGGTTGATCCGGTTAATGCACATGACTTTTCATATTTATGAAATTGTAATTCTAACTCTTCTGCTTTTAGAGTTCCTGGTAACCCTAATAAATTTGCTCTTTTATTGTGCTGGTATGATTTTGAAACGAAATCCCCAAAGTACGCCCAGCATTGTGAGCACTTTTTTCGATTTGATCGAGGAATTATCAGTGCTTCATTTTTGCAAACCGGACAACAGGTCTTTTCAAAAAGCCCCACATACCCACCTCTCTTAATCTGTATTCTCACTTAGTGAGTGTTCCGCTAACCGAATATTAGTTCGGTCCGAAACATAGTTTAATTATCGCGCGCTTTTAGAGAAAAAACAGGTCCCTAAAACAAAAAAAGAGACAATCTTTTACGACTGTCTCAATAGATATTTCTTATAGCAATGCTGATTTTACTTTATCCCTTTGAATTTGAGTTGGAATTCCCACATTATTTCTCCATAATGTGTATCCGTTAGTTGCAAATGGCATAGCCCTTTTTCTTACTTCCTCAATTGGCGTATTTTCATAAAAAGCAATCTGCTTTATCAACTCCTGAAGGTCTTGCAATCGGTGACAATCTTTATACCTTTTTTTCGACCCACAGTGGCATTCCCCATGAGGATTTAAATGTCTTGGATAGCAATACCCTGGTAATGGATCAGCACCTGGTCCAATCCACTCACCTTTAGGCTTGTACTCTCTTGTAGCAACCCAAACAAGATGACGATATAACCAAATAGAAATTTGACAAAACGCTTCTAGGAGTCGATCCTTTTCATCTTGTCCCCAATCATGTTCTCTTCCTGCTAAACATAAAGAATCTGGAAAATAAAACTTCCTCTTTGCATCATAAAAACCCATATTTAAATGAGGATGGTCTGGAAATTTCACATAACTAATATCAGGTTCGAGTACAACAGCGACAGGTGATTTACCCATTACCTCTGTTTGTCCAGTATAAACAGCAACCAAAAAAGTTGCGGGCTTAACTTTCCTTAAAGCCTTCTTTACAATATTGCTAGAGATTCGGTGTTCAGTTTCACCGCAAGTATTCAAGTGACCAATAGTGCCGCCTTTTACATCTACTGGTTTACCTTCCATAATATCTGATACGACTTGAATATTATCCTGGTTAGAGGAGAAGGGAGTGATTTCCAAAAGAAACCACCCCTCCTTAGTCAAATCAGTATCGGCTCCGTCTCTAAACTTAACGAAACCAAATTCCGACTTCAAATTAGAGAGTAAAGAGTTGTCCATAATCTACCATCGCATGGTTTTTGGCAGGCGTTGTTGGTCTTGATGGCGGATTAACCGGACCATTTCCTTTGTCTTTATGACCTTTTTGGTCATTTCCTCTCTCTGGCTTAGGGTCTACCCCTCTATTTCCTTGTTCATTGTATGGCATACAAATCTACCTCTTTCTATAATAGTTTAATAGAGTAGTAGAAAATGTATTCAGCCGTATGTAAAACCTAATCCTCCCTCTGACGGAGTGGCAATCCTAACTAAAGAATCAATCATTCCACGAAGGCGAACAGGAACCGAACAATTGTGAAAATTTTTACCACTTTTGTCGAAACTATTGCATTCGTATTTGACCTTATGTATTATAGGTTTAGTCGAATAAATTATAATACATATCTTTAGTGGTGGGGAAAGGCACAAATTTGCATACTTTTTCCACCTCTACCAACTTTAAATATATCATAACATGCCCAAATTATCAAACAATTTCGTACATGGTTTTTGGCGTTTTTAAATATTTTTTATATAATATAATCAAAGGCTGTGTTTCAGGACATCTGCCTTTTTTTTGTACTCTCTTTTTAATTTCATCTATCCTAAAATTGGTAAATGATTTTACTTGAAAGTACAGATTTGCTTGTTCTAAACTTAAAGTATCCCCAGTAACACCACTACCTCATTGAATCATCAATATCCTTTTCATTTCTTAAAAAACTTAAATTTCACTCTTTTAAAACTAAATATAGGAGATAAAGACTTGGAATGTCTTTACTGATTCATGATCAGATTTTCCAGTGGTCCCGGAGAACACTAAAAAACGGCGTCGCTGCAGGATACCTTCACTTGCGTTTGGAAGTGGGTGATGTGTTCCCTACAAGTCTAGTAGAAGCGATTGGTGTGCCGTTAAAGGGTAGAACGGATATCCCCAGAGGCACTTGTTGATTGCCACTCAACAAGTGCTATATGTCCGTCCGTGTGCTTTGCAAGCAGACAGGATACATCTTTGTGTAAAACCAGCAGGTAAAGCACGACCTGGGCTGTTCTCTCTTATTTAGAGAAGATGTATTACGAACGAAGCTACCTCCTGAAACGAGGAAATATTCGATTCCTTCCTGTTCTTTTTTTGACAGGACAGGACTCACTCTGCTCCCAGCCCTCACTCGGAAATGGAGTTTACCCGGAAGATATTCCTCTGCATCAAACTGGTAAACTTTCTTCCTGATACAAAGATCTTATGTTCAACCTAAGGTTGAACGGGGAAATTGGCTTCGCCAGTAAAAGATTGTTTCGCTTCGCTCAACTACATCGACAGGAATATCGTTCAACCAAAAACATTACCTAGGTACCATAAAAGATGTATCCAAACCATCTAACATCGCCTTTTCCATTTTTAGGAGTACCTAACTTTTTCCGCTAATTCAACAGTTTTACAGGCCAACAACATTGTTAATTTATGAACATTATCATTTGCTCCGAAATTGACAAACCAACTTCTTAACCAAAGTTAAAAGCCTACTAATAAATATCAGTAGGCTTTAATCGGCACAAAAAAAGCATTTGGCGCGTCTAAGTTATGAAACTGACCACTCAACGTTAATTCGTTGGGGCATTGTATATGGGCAGCCCTTCCCCTGTTATGGTAGGCTTTCTCTTCTTGTACTTACCCGCAAGACTGATTGTTTCTTACATCCTTATTATAACAATTTCTTATTTTCTTGTCGTTGATTTTTACATGATTTTCTAGTTAATTTTACTTGAAAAACGATGAAAACATGCCTCACAATAAAGATATGAGTAGAATGTCAACGGCTTCCTATTCACCAAAGGAAGCCATTTAAAAATAATTTACTACCAAACACTTACAAACTCCTTTTATTGAGGGATACCCATCACTTTTAAATTTAATTAAAAAGGAGACTGTATAATGAAAGCAGCATCACTACATCAAATTACCCTTCGTAACTTCCCTATAAAAACAATTCAACCGGGACAAATCCTTCCTTTTTCTGATGTAAAACAGGAAACATTAGATGGAAAAATTGTTCTTACCCTCGACGAATTTTCTCCAAAAGAAGTAGTATTCGACAGATCACTATTTCAAATAGTTAACCCAGGTGAGGAGCCTATCAAGTTTTCCGATTCCAATCAGATACAAGAAATTGAACTTAACCTCTTCTATTGCACCCGTTGTAATCTGTATAAGGACAGAAATCTTGCAAGTTACCCCAAAAGTGAATCTCCGAGTGTGTGTAAACTATGCAACACTAGAAGTAAAAGCAACAAAAATTCAAAACCTCAAAACATCAGTTCTTCTTTTAACCCCGATGAATCATTAACCCCAAAGACACGAACAATGTATCAGGACTCTAAAATCGTAAGACGTACTGTCTACGCTACCACTGATACCCTCACTATATTCGATGCTATTGCATCCCTTGACGGAAGTACAACCATTACATTTGAAAGAGCAATTCTTGAATATTACCAAAACATGAGACAAGACTATCCCTTCTTAGATAGTTTAATTGAAGCAAAGAAATCTATGGATAAAAAATAAGTATTAGGGTGCAATATCTAGCACCCTATACTACCAATCCACAATCCTGCCTTATACACAATTTCCACTCTCAATTCCCCTCAAAAATCGTGTTATTTCCTATTTATTCCCGATTTTAAAACGTTTTGGTATGATTTTCTCTTTGCCCCTGCGTTTCCGATAGCAATGTAACTATTATTCATCTAAGGGACGATGGTTTCTAAAAACGCAAGCCCTTTTCTATTACTCTTTTTCTGTCGATGAATGCTTTTTATTTCAATTATTTCATCATCAATTATAATTTCAATCATAATCAGATGCTTCCTTTTGATTTTTGTTGTTCCTTAACAAATCGGTATAATGTTGTTCCTTCAAACCTATAGGAAAAAGTAGCATTTATTGGTACGATAACTTGTTTTTCAATTAACATATCTTCATCAAGAACTAGGCTCTCATCATAAAATTTATTAAAACGTTTAAATACTGCCCCCGCAGAAGATGTCCCTTAAATGCTTGTTCATCTTCATTTATCTTAAGTACTAATTTGGGTAGTTGTGGTAGTTTAGTGACTGGATTATTTTCTTCTCTATATACTAGATTTCCATAATGTTCCTCATACTTATGCTTAACATCCAATGGGTTTCTTGGTAACTCATTATACTTTATGTTCAATAAATGTCGCCCGTAGTTTTTAATGATGGATTGTTCCTCTTCTTCTGGAGCATCACATACGAACCAAGTGACAACCAAGTTTTCTGGTATCCAAGATAGTATGTACTCATTCGCGCGATGTCCTTCTGGGTACTGTTCATTTTCGGCAAACATCTTAGCATGTTGATAGAGGCGGTTCTTTAATGGTCTACCCTTTCCAACATAGAAAAAATCTATGCAATTTTCAGTTTGCAATCCCAAAAAGTAAAGTCCAGGTGTGTTAGGTATCCTTTCGATTACATTTTCTTCATTTAGTTCAATGATTGGATTGATGATTTCCTTTCCAAAAACCCCATAAGTATGACCTACTTTTTTGTTTACCGAACATTCATTTGGTCCCATAAAGGTATCATAACGGGCCGGACCACAAAACTGTAGTAGTTAGAAAATATCGAGTAGGAGGCACCTCACGGCGCCGACCTCTCACACCACCGACCTCTCACACCACGTACGTACGGATCCGTATACGGCGGTTCGAAAGTTTATGAAATCACATTATATAAAGATTTTAAGCCTAACTTTTGCCAATATTCATTGTTTAAGGCAAAATCTAGTTGAGGGCTTTTGGAGATGCGCCAATATTTCTTCCTTGAATTGGCGCATCTTTTTGCCTTGTCTTTTGAGACACCGAGTTTAATCAGGTTTTTGTATCTTGTTTTCGGTTTCTTCCACTCTTTACATCTACACGCTCATAATCTGCGTCTTGTATGGGCATCTATCTTTTCTGCATATTTCTTTATGTCTCCCACTTTAAAATAGTTGCCCCAGCCTTGAATGAGATGATTTATCTTCATAATCCGAAATTCCATACTTACTCCCCAATTACGATTCGTTAGCTTCTTTAATTTCATTTCGAATCTTTCCTTCGACTTTAATTGGCACGTATACTCTCGTTTTCTTTCGGTAGAAGCTCACCCCTAAGAATACACGTGCCTTCGGCTTTCCCACTGTATTTAATATAATATTTTTTAAATTAACCTTTGATACTTACACTATAGATGGGAATAGCTTTGTTAAGATTTTGTCGTACTGTTTGTTTCTTTGTCGAAGTACTTTAAATTAATTTTAAAATTTCTCATAATAATTTTTGTGTCTATTTTAAATATGGAGGATAGAAGCTAATGGTAATTGAAGCCAAGAATCTAATAATGTGTATTAATTGCCTAAAAACAGATTTATATCAAATTGCTTTAAATACTGGATTAAATAGTAAATACACCCTAGATTGTAGTGTTCAGTTAGACAATTTAATCATGCTTTATCATCAAGAAAACGAGTATAACCAAAATGTTGAGTGACGAAGAATAACTCTTACTTACAAGAATATCTTTAATCTTTCAAAGTTTACACACTCTCTAGTAATAGCAATACAAAAAGCTTTTAGAACAAATTAAAATCTTGAGCCAGTTCCTAGATCAAGCTAACATAAAAGAGACTTATCACAACCAAGTGAAACTTGGTTTTTTTCTTAATTATGCGAATTACGCAGTACACACTTCCTTTTTAGTCATCATTTTTCCTCCTCCTTATGTCGCTGTTCACGACAATACCAAAACAAAAACACCTTCTATTTATTAAGAAAGGCGCTTTGTTCGTAATATAAGTTTAACCAGGTTTTACTGGTTGAACTTTTTTTATTTAGTTTTATTATTGCGGTAGTCGGAGTAGAACGAAGCGCTTGTGGGACTTGATCCCGTCCGCAAAACTGTTCACTCCCTACTTGTATAATCATGTTTCAGGCTGGTTGGGACAATGATCCCGTTTAACAAGCGAA
>NZ_NUMC01000113.1:0-45969 GCF_002577655.1 Bacillus sp. AFS040349
TGGTCCGGTAGTTCAGTTGGTTAGAATGCCTGCCTGTCACGCAGGAGGTCGCGGGTTCGAGTCCCGTCCGGACCGCCATATATTGATTGCTTGCGAAACAATGATGTTTCGTTTTTTTTATGTTTATTCATAATATTTTTGTACATAGATAAGAATTTAAATAATACCACCATAAAGCCTTATATGGTACGATAGAATAGATAAAACTTGGTTAAACTAAGTTTAAATGCTTACACGCTAACAGTGACTCCTTAGGAAACAATTCCTAAGGTTTTTTCGTAATATTAGCGAATAACTAAAAAAGATGGAGTATGAAATGGATGAATTTGATTTTATTCTTAAAGTAAAACCAAATCGTACTTTTCAAAAGAATGTAAAAGTAGCAATTGGGGATGATGCAGCTGTTTACGAACCGAGTCTGAATCGCAACCAAGTTGTTTGTGTAGATACTATGGTAGAAGGAGTTCACTTTCTTAAACATTTATCTACTCCTTTTGAAATAGGCTATAAAGCATTGGCAGTTAATATTAGTGATATTGCTGCTATGGCAGGTATCCCTCTTTATTATCTAGTTTCTATTACTGTTCCCTCTAGTTGGAAAGAAGAGGAACTAGTAGGGATTTATAAAGGCATGGACGAGCTTGCAAAGGAATATAAAATGGATCTATTAGGTGGAGATACAGTTTCTACATCTGACAAACTTGTTATATCGGTTACTGTTATAGGAGAAGTTGAACAAGAAACACAGACTCTTAGAAACAAGGCTTGTGATGGAGATATTGTTTTTGTAACAGGTAATGTAGGAGATTCATCTGCAGGTTTAGCTATTTTATTAGATCACGTACAAATACATAATCAACAATCGAAAGAATACCTTATAAACCGTCATAAAAAGCCTACACCTCGTGTAAATGCAGGTAGACTTATAGGTGGATTATATCGCGCTTCATTAAATGATGTTAGTGATGGGCTAGCTAGTGAATTAAATGAAATTAGTGAAGCAAGTAATGTTGGTATAACAGTCTTTAAAGATCAGCTTCCTGTCAGTGATGAACTTTTATCATTGAGTTCATCAAATGATATTTACAAATGGATTCTTTATGGTGGCGAAGATTTTGAATTAGTCGGGACCACCTCACGGAACTCATGGGAAAAGTTAAAACAAACTTGTGATAAAATGGATTTGAAAATAACACAAATTGGTTTAGTAGATCAAAAACATTCTGGAGTTATGCTACAGACTGTTAATCAAGAATTAGTCAGAATTGAAAAATCAGGGTATAACCACTTCAGAAATAAGTAAGGTGAGTAGAAGAGTGGAAAAATATGAGTTTATAACAAAAAGTACTGAAGATACAACTATGATTGCCATAAATCTTTCAAAAAAACTAGAGCCCAATGCTGTCATTACTTTAGAGGGAGATTTAGGTGCCGGTAAGACTACTTTTACTAAAGGCTTGGCAAGGGGGTTGGGGATTAAACGTAATGTTAACAGCCCGACATTTACTATTATAAAGGAATATCATGATGGACGACTGCCTTTATATCACATGGATGTTTATCGAGTAGAAGATTCTGATGAGGACCTAGGTTTCGATGAGTATTTTCATGCAAGTGGAGTTACTGTTGTAGAATGGGCTCATCTGATAGAAGAACAGTTACCTAGTGAACGGTTAGATATAAAAATTCTTTATGTAGATGATACAACAAGAACGATTATCATGAGTCCTAAGGGATCTTATTATGTTGGACTGTGTAAGGAGTTAAATGATGAAAGCATTAGCCATTGATACAACCAATAATGTGTTGGGAATCGCAATTGTTGAAGAAGATAAAGTCATTGGAGAATATATCACAAATTTAAAGAAAAACCATTCTGTACGAGCAATGCCAGCTGTTGAAAGACTTTTAAGTGATTGTGATATAACACCGAAACAGCTAGATAAAATTATTGTAGCAACTGGTCCTGGGTCTTATACTGGTGTTCGGATTGGTGTTTCAATTGCTAAAACAATGGCATGGGCCCTTCAACTTCCCATTGTAGGTGTTTCAAGCTTGGAAATATTGGCGGCAAATGGGCGTTTCTTTAATGGACTGATCTCTCCAATATTTGATGCTAGAAGAGGACAAGTTTACACAGGTTTATATCAATATGATAATCAGGAATTAGTTACTGTGGAGAATGATCAAAATTTATTGTTAACAGATTGGTTAGAGATGTTAAAGTCTAAAAATGAGCGTATTCTATTTCTAGGTAATGATCTCCCTATACATGAGAAAGCAATTACACATGTACTTGGTGAAATGGCGGAAAGTGCACAAGTAGCTCTGCATAATCCGAGACCAAGTGAGTTAGCAATTATAGGGCTTAAAAAGAATGCTGAAGATGTTCATAGTCTTGTACCAAATTACATAAGACTAGCTGAAGCTGAAGCGAAATGGCTAGAACAGCAAAAATAAGATGGTGGCTATTGTGGATAACGAGTTTACAATAAGAAAAATGGTAAGAGAAGATATTGAAGAAGTATATCAAATAGAGTGTCAATCTTTCTCAGCACCATGGACGAAGGAATCTCTATATTATGAGCTTGAGCAAAATTTATTTGCCAAATATCTAGTAGTTGAACTGGATGGTAAAGTGGTTGGCTATTGTGGCTTATGGGTCATCATGGATGATGCCCAAATAACAAATATAGCAGTTCACCCTGAATACAGAGGGAGAAATATAGGTGAAGCTCTTTTAAGATTTACTATTCAATTAAGTAGAGAAATGAATGCAAAAAGACTATCTTTAGAGGTTAGAGTGTCTAATCACATCGCACAGTCCCTATACAAAAAGGTGGGATTTTTACCTGGTGGTATAAGGAAGCGTTATTATACAGATAATCAAGAAGATGCTTTAGTAATGTGGGTGAATTTAATATGATTGAAAAAGACCAATATATACTGGGAATAGAGACAAGCTGTGATGAAACTGCTGCTGCGATTATTAAAAACGGCCGTGAAATTGTCGCAAATGTTGTTGCATCACAAATTGAAAGTCACAAACGGTTTGGTGGGGTAGTTCCAGAGATTGCTTCCCGACATCATGTTGAGCAATTAACAATTGTTTTTGAGGAAGCAATGAAACAAGCAGATCTTACTTTTGCGGATCTATCAGCAATTGCAGTTACTGAAGGACCTGGACTAGTAGGAGCACTATTAACAGGCATTAATGCAGCAAAAGCCTTAGCCTTTGCACAGGGTATTCCTTTAATAGGAGTCCATCATATTGCCGGCCATATTTATGCTAATCGACTTATTCATGAATTGGAATTTCCTTTACTTGCTCTGGTGGTTTCCGGTGGACACACAGAATTAGTATATATGAGAGAGCATGGAGATTTTGAGGTAATTGGTGAAACTCTCGATGATGCTGCCGGGGAAGCTTATGACAAGGTCGCACGAACTCTTGGCCTTCCATACCCGGGTGGTCCTCATATTGATAAATTAGCTCATGAAGGTCAAGCCTCTATCGATTTACCAAGGGCTTGGCTAAGTGAAGGGTCCTTTGATTTTAGCTTTAGTGGCCTTAAATCTGCCGTTATTAACACACTCCACAATGCAAAACAAAAGGGGATTGAACTTGATCCCAAAGATGTGGCAGCAAGCTTTCAAGCAAGTGTTATCGACGTTTTAGTCACAAAGACTGCACAAGCTGTGGATAAATATCATGTTAAACAGTTGTTATTAGCAGGCGGTGTTGCAGCTAATAAGGGTTTAAGAACTGCTTTAGAAAAAGAATTTTCTTCAAGAGATGGATTAACATTAACAATCCCACCACTATCTTTATGCACAGATAATGCTGCCATGATTGCTGCTGCTGGAAGCATTTTATATGAAAAGGGAGTAAGAAGTGATTTGGCACTAAATGCAAATCCCGGCTTAGAATTAACATCTTATCAACAAAAGTGAATAAATAAATAAAATAAAACAGGATCTGAGGGTCCTGTTTTTTCTATTTCTTTTGACAAAAGCTGAGTGTATTCACAGAGAATCTCCTAATTTCTATAAAAATAGGATTATTCACATAGTTATCCACAGAATGTACACGATTTTTGTAGAATTGTGTAAAACTATTTAAAATGCTGTCAAATCAATGTTTTTTAGAATGTGTATAACTTAAACAAATTAAAGAAAATATGTGGATAATGTGTATAAGTCTGTTGATATGTTGGAAATAAAGGATTTGTAGTGTGGATAAAAAGTGTAGATGTGAATAAATAATAGTTATTCACATGAACTTAAGAGAAGATTGTCGAATACGTTTTTGAGATCTTACTTTTCTGAATGAAACAATAAAAAAACAGCGAGGAACCCGCTGTTTATTAAATATTACGTTGATTACCTAAAAATTAATGTAATTGCTCCCATTCTGCCATTAGATCTTCTAGTTTGGAATGAATTTGTTCATTTTCTTCGTTAATTTTTTGTACTTTTTCATGATCTTGATAAACATCTGGATCACAAAGCAGGGCTTCGTTACCTTCAACTTTTCCTTCAAGTTCACTTATTTCATTTTCAATTTCTTCAATTCTTCTTTGCTTTTGTCTTTCAAGTTTTTTTAATTCTTTTTCTTGTTGATAACTTAATTTCCCCTCAGGTTCTTGTCCTGATTTTTTTTGTGTGGGAGAGTTATTTCCTTCTTGCTCTAATCGTTCATGTTCAAGTTGTTCTTCCTTTTTTGTAAGATAATAATCATAATCTCCTAAGTACTCAGTAAGATGAGTGCTAGAAAGCTCATAAACTTTTGTGGCAATTCTATTAATAAAGTATCTGTCATGAGAAACAAAAAGGATTGTACCTGGAAAGTCAATTAAAGCATTTTCTAAAATTTGCTTACTATCTAAATCAAGATGGTTTGTTGGCTCATCAAGAATTAGGAAGTTCGCTTTTTGTAGCATCAGTTTAGAGAGTGCCACTCTTGCTTTCTCTCCTCCACTTAGAGCAGAAACAGGCTTTAATACATCATCACCAGAGAATAGAAAGTTTCCTAGTATTGTTCGAATTTCTTTTTCGGTCATTTGTGGATATTCATCCCACAGCTCGTCTAAAACTCGTTTATTTGATGTAAGATCGGCTTGTTGCTGGTCATAGTAACCTATTTGTACATGTGAACCAAGAGAAAAGGTACCAGTCAACGAATCTAATTTCTGAATGATTGATTTTAGTAAAGTTGATTTACCTATTCCGTTTGGTCCGACTAAGGCAATGCTATCACCGCGAGATATAGAAAAGGAAATGTTTGAGATAACAGGATGAACATTGTCATAGGAAACAGAAATGTGATCGGCTTTTAGCACATCGTTTCCACTTTGTCTGTTAATATCAAACTGAAAGCTTGCTGATTTTTCATCGCCAAGGGGTTTGTTCATTAACTCCATCTTTTCTAGCTTTTTCCTTCTACTTTGGGCAAGCTTTGTTGTTGAGGCACGAGCTAGGTTTCGTTGAATAAAGTCCTTTAGCTTGGCAACTTCTTCTTGTTGTTTTTCAAAGCTTTTTAACTCTTTTTCATATAAGTCAGCTTTTTGTTTTAAGTATCGACTATAATTTCCAATATATCTTGTGCTTGTATGACGGCTGATTTCATATACTTGTGTAACAATCTTATCTAGGAAATATCGATCATGGGAAACAATTAGAATTGCTCCAGGATAGTTTTGTAAATATTGTTCTAACCAGGTTAATGTTTCAATATCAAGATGGTTTGTTGGCTCGTCCAATATTAATAGATCTGGCTTAGTAAGTAATAGCTTACCTAAAGCAAGCCTTGTTTTTTGGCCACCGCTTAGAGAAGAAATTTTTGTCAGCGGATCAAAATGATGAAATCCAAGGCCATGAAGAACAGAACGTATATCAGCTTCATATTGATATCCGCCTTCTTCCTTAAATCTAACTTGAAGGGTGTCATATTCTTTTAAAAGTTGTTCAAACTTTTGTGTTTCATTACTTGGATCAACTGTTGCCATTCTTTGTTCTAGATTTCTCATTTCTTGTTCCATTGATTTGAGATCTTTAAATACTAAATTCATTTCGTCCCAAATCGATAATTGAGATTCTAGTCCGGTGTCTTGAGCTAAATATCCAATTGAAACATCTTTAGGCTTAATAATTTCACCCGAATCATGGGACATGGCTCCGGAAATAATTTTTAAAAGTGTTGATTTCCCAGCTCCATTGCGACCAACAATCGCAACTCTATCTCTAGTTTGTACTTCCAACTTAATATTCGATAAAATAGGGTCAGCACCAAAGTATTTACTAAGTTGATTTATTTGTAACAATATCATTGTTTTCACCTCTACTAATGCTTTAAGTGTAGCTTAGTTTTGGGGTGCCTGTCACCACCCGAATTTTGTCGACGGAAAAGAAAAGTGCTCTTGATTCAAGTGTGTCATATACTCTTAGATGTTAAACGGGTGATTCTTGCTTTTTGTATCCATATAATTGTCACAATAACAAAACAGACAGAACCTAAAAAATAGTGTATAGTCTAATTTAAGGAGATTTGTATATGTCAGAGTTTACTCATTTTAATGAACAAGGCCGAGCAAAGATGGTTGATATTTCGGCTAAAGAAGAGACTGTTAGAACAGCTCAAGCTAAGACAAGTATTCAAGTAACAAAAGAGGTTTATGAAAAAATGATCAACCATGAAATAGGGAAAGGTGATGTATTATCGGTTGCACAAGTAGCTGGAGTTATGGCAGCTAAGCAAACATCACAGGTTATTCCTATGTGTCATCCAATTTCAATAAAAGGTGTAAACATTGAGTTTGAATGGGATGTTCGTGATACGAATCATTATACTCTATTGATCTCAGTTACTGTGAAAACAAAAGGAAGTACAGGTGTTGAAATGGAAGCGTTAACCTCTGCTAGCATAACAGCACTAACTGTTTATGATATGTGCAAAGCAGTGGATAAAGGAATGATTATAGGCCCAACCTATTTAGTAGAGAAAACAGGTGGTAAAAGCGGCGATTTCCTAAGAAACGAAATATGACATGGATTTTACTAGTATCTCCAAAATCCTATAAGCATTGTCATATGTGTTTGTGTGAATGTGAGGGATAAGATTGAATATAGACCAAACGAAAATACCACAGGCAACTGCTAAGAGATTGCCTTTATATTATCGGTTTTTAAAAAATTTACACTCGTCAGGAAAGCAACGTGTCTCATCTGCCGAGTTAAGTGATGCAGTAAAGGTAGATTCCGCTACAATCCGAAGAGATTTTTCATATTTTGGAGCTCTTGGAAAAAAAGGATATGGATATAATGTGAATTATTTGTTATCCTTTTTTAGAAAAACATTAGATCAAGATGAGATAACGAAAGTATGTTTAATTGGAGTAGGGAATTTAGGAACGGCATTTTTACATTATAATTTCACTAAAAATAACAATACTGTTATTTCTCTAGCTTTTGATGTAGACGAAGATAAGGTAGGTAGTGAGATTGGCGGGGTACCGGTCTTCCATTTAGATGAGATGGAAAACCATCTTCCTGATGATGTTACAGTTGCGATTTTAACTGTACCAGCTCCAGTTGCACAATCAATCACAGACCGTCTCATTACAAAGGGTATTAAAGGAATATTAAACTTTACACCAGCACGGTTAAACGTGCCGGATGAAATAAGAATTCATCATATTGATTTAGCAGTGGAGCTACAGTCTCTAGTATATTTCTTAAAACATTATCCTCATGAGGAGAAATAAATAATAGCCCAGAAAAGGAGGTGGATTCGATGCCAACAGTAGGAATCGGAAGCCTTTTACTTATCGTATTCGTAGCATTACTTATCTTTGGACCAAAAAAGCTACCTGAACTTGGAAAAGCAGCAGGTAATACACTTCGTGAATTTAAAAATGCAACAAAAGGTTTAGCAGATGATGATGATGAGCAAGACAGCAAAAAAGAGAAAAAGGAAGAAGTCAAGTAAGATAGGATGAACCGATATGAAACATGATGATATGTCGGTCATGGAACATATAACCGAACTAAGAAAACGACTCGTTATTGTTGTCGTTTTCTTTTTCGTAGCGGTTATTGCCGGATTTCTCCTTTCCAGACCGATCATTATTTATTTGCAGCAAACTGATGAAGCAAAATCACTAACATTAAATGCTTTTAATTTAACAGATCCATTAATGGTTTATATGAAGTTCGCTTTCATAATAGCATTTGTTATTACTTCACCGATTATTTTGTATCAGCTCTGGTCGTTTGTTAGTCCAGGTTTATATGAAAAAGAAAGAAAAGTAACACTAAGCTATATTCCTATTTCACTTATGTTATTCTTTCTCGGGATTTCCTTTTCTTACTTTATCCTATTTCCGTTTGTGATCGACTTCATGGAAAGAATATCAACTGACTTGGATATTAATCAAGTCATCGGAGTAAATGAGTATTTCTCGTTCTTATTACAGCTAACGGTGCCATTTGGTATACTGTTTCAATTACCGGTTGTAATAATGTTTCTGACTAGATTAGGAATTGTTACCCCAATGTTTTTATCAAAGGTTAGGAAATACGCATACTTTATATTATTGGTTATTGCAGCTTTAATCACACCGCCTGAACTAGCATCCCATTTGATGGTTTCCATACCGTTGTTTATTTTATATGAAATTAGCATATGGATTTCTCGTATTTCCTATCGAAAAGCACAGAAGATGCGTTTTGAAGAAGAAAACATAAAAAAATGAGACTCGTGAAAAGTCTCATTTTTTTATGTTCATTTTTTTAATTTTTCTTGATAAAGTAAACATACGAATCGCAACACCAATATCGAAGGTTGCGATCAGCATTAATAAAATAGTTGGAAAGGTAAAGATCCCATTCTCGGCACTGTTTATTGCTAAGTAAGTAAATAGTAACCCCATGACCAAATAAAATATGGCCATAGAAATAGGATTAGTTCTCATGATAAAAAGCCTCCAATAATTACTTGCATTTGTTCCATTTGCTTCATCATTCTTTCTATATCTTCCTGGAATACAGTCTGGATAATCACGACCATTGTATTCATAGCGACATGAGCAAAGATTGGGACGAGTATTCGTTTTGTTTTAACATAAAGAAACGCGAACGTAAATCCCATTGAACCGTACAACAGAACATGCTGTGGTTCACCATGTAATAGTGAAAAAATAAGTGAACTAATAACAGCAGCAATAAAGAAGTTTGTTTTAGTATAAAGTACCCCAAAAAGAATTTTTCGGAAAATAATTTCTTCAAGTATAGGACCTAAAATTGAGGTCACAATGATAACCAGGGGTGAAACCTTAATAACATTAACAATCATTTGAGTGTTCTCAGACCCGGCTTCGACCCCAAATACATTTACTTCTATGTTTGCTGCAACACTTTGTACAAATAAAGCTAAAAAGAAACCTGCAACAGCCCACCCGATTGAAGCCCCAACAGAAGATGGTTCCCCTCGGAAGCGGCTTTCTGTATGACGTTCGTGTCTTAAAAGAAAGAGAATAATGAAGAAAGCCAATGAAAAGCTGAGGATTGTCCAATATGCAAACCTCTCAACTGTGGTTTCTCCTATATTTAATAGGTCTAATAACCTTATTCCTAGAAACGATGATAGCTGTAGTAGCATATATGTTAATAAAATAAACCAATAATGCCTTTTCATATTAGCCTCCTTGTAAACCATCGGTGATATAACAACGAATAATTATACCAAACTTTATTGTAACATACCCACATTCAATCTTATGTATGATATCTCTTTTCATGAGACAAAATGGTGAAATAATAACGTTTTCGATAAGAAGTTAGCCGAGTCGAAAAATAATAGAAAAAGTTCTCAAAAAAATTAAGCTTCATACTTGAAATTAAAAAGGATCTTATATAATATATTAATTGTGTTAGCACTCAAGATTAGCGAGTGCTAATAAAAAGGAAAAATTAATCAATTATTTATGAAATTGAGGAGGTTGTTTCACTTGTTAAAGCCATTAGGTGATCGCGTTATTATCGAGTTAGTTGAATCAGAAGAAAAAACTGCTAGTGGTATCGTCCTTCCTGATAGTGCGAAAGAGAAGCCACAAGAAGGTAAGGTAGTTGCTGTTGGTACAGGTCGTGTACTAGATAGCGGAGAAAAAGTGGCGCTTGAAGTAGCAGAAGGCGATCGTATTATCTTCTCAAAATATGCTGGTACTGAAGTGAAGTATGAAGGTACTGAATACTTAATTTTACGTGAAAACGACATTTTAGCTGTTATCGGTTAATAGAACAGCCCTATATCATAGAACATTTTATAATCTTGAGGAGGTTATGTAAAAATGGCAAAAGATATTAAATTTAGCGAAGAAGCTCGCCGTTCGATGCTTCGTGGTGTTGACGCTTTAGCGGATGCTGTAAAAGTTACATTAGGACCTAAAGGACGTAACGTAGTATTAGAAAAGAAATACGGTTCACCTTTAATCACAAACGATGGTGTAACAATTGCTAAAGAAATCGAATTAGAAGATGCATTCGAGAACATGGGTGCAAAACTAGTAGCTGAAGTTGCTAGCAAAACAAATGATGTTGCTGGTGACGGTACAACTACTGCAACTGTTTTAGCTCAAGCAATGATCCGTGAAGGATTAAAGAACGTAACTGCTGGTGCTAACCCAATGGTAGTTCGTAAAGGTATCGAAAAAGCTGTAGCTGTTGCATTAGAAGAGCTTCAAGCGATTTCTAAACCAATCGAAGGTAAAGAATCAATTGCACAAGTTGCTGCGATTTCTTCTGCTGATGATGAAGTGGGTCAATTAATCGCTGAAGCAATGGAGCGCGTTGGTAACGACGGTGTTATCACAATCGAAGAGTCTAAAGGTTTCTCTACTGAATTAGAAGTAGTAGAAGGTATGCAATTCGATCGTGGGTATGCTTCTCCATACATGGTAACTGATTCTGACAAAATGGAAGCAGTTCTTGAAAACCCATATGTATTAATTACTGACAAAAAAATCACAAACATTCAAGAAATCCTACCAGTATTAGAGCAAGTGGTACAACAAGGTAAACCACTATTACTAATCGCTGAGGATGTTGAAGGTGAAGCATTAGCAACTCTAGTTGTGAACAAGCTTCGTGGAACATTCAATGCTGTAGCTGTTAAAGCTCCAGGATTCGGTGATCGTCGTAAAGCAATGCTAGAAGACATTGCGATCTTAACTGGCGGTGAAGTGATTACTGAAGAACTAGGCTTAGATCTTAAATCAGCTAACATCGATCAATTAGGACGCGCTTCTAAAATTGTTGTTACAAAAGAAAACACAACAATCGTAGAAGGTGCTGGCCAAGCAGATCAAATCGCTGGTCGCGTAAGCCAAATCCGTTCTCAATTAGAAG
Source organism: Bacillus sp. AFS040349 (assembly GCF_002577655.1). Taxonomy (NCBI): domain Bacteria; kingdom Bacillati; phylum Bacillota; class Bacilli; order Caryophanales; family Bacillaceae; genus Bacillus; species Bacillus sp. AFS040349. The sequence goes on from NZ_NUMC01000113.1 coordinate 11,404, forward strand.
AAACAACTTCTGAGTTCGATAAAGAAAAATTACAAGAGCGTCTTGCTAAATTAGCTGGCGGTGTAGCAGTTATCAAAGTTGGTGCTGCAACTGAAACTGAATTAAAAGAGCGTAAACTACGTATTGAAGATGCCCTTAACTCTACTCGCGCTGCAGTAGAAGAAGGTATCGTTTCTGGTGGTGGTACTGCTCTAGTGAACGTATATAACAAAGTTGCTGCTATTCAAGAAGAAGGTGACACTCAAACAGGTGTTAACATCATCCTTCGTTCTCTTGAAGAGCCAGTTCGTCAAATCGCTCACAACGCTGGTCTTGAAGGATCTGTTATCGTTGAGCGCTTGAAAAACGAACAAGTTGGCATCGGCTTCAACGCAGCTAACGGCACATGGGTAAACATGTTCGAAGCTGGTATTGTTGACCCAACTAAAGTTACTCGTTCTGCACTTCAAAACGCAGCATCTGTAGCAGCTATGTTCTTAACAACTGAAGCTGTTATCGCTGACAAACCTGAAGAAGGCGGCGGCATGCCAGATATGAGCGGCATGGGCGGCATGGGTGGAATGGGCGGCATGATGTAATAACGCCCTCAAACCAAGTTATTACTAACATTGAGGTTTTAATAGAGGCTCCTCATAAGTTGACCAAACTTATGAGGAGCTTTTTTATTATTCCTAAAGGTAACTTTTCCGCGATCTGATTAATCATCCGAATAACTCTTCAAGATTTACAGCCTACATAAATTCCTTAGAGGGAAACTAGGCCTCCTATTCTTATTCTATATTTAGGTATTTCGAATGATGAATAAAACTCACAATTCAATAAATGGTTTTTATTACCCATTTATTATAATAATTACCATTTGATATCATAAACACGAAACAACTTCCGAATTATTCATGGAAGGAGCATATGATATGTCCTATTTATCCTATTTGCTTCAGCAATTAATTGAGAAAAGGGAACAGCTTATTAGACTTAAAAATACGAAAACTACTATACTAAATCTTCAAGATATACTTGTTAAGCAGGAATTATCGGTTGATGAACCTGCATTAACTGCTTCTCTATGGAATGGGAATACAGCTAGGAGCTTTGTTGATAAACGTGAAGTTGTAAAGTCTTCCTATATAGACATTACCTATTCGCAAGTAGGGAATGCAATTAAGGTGATTGATGATAAAATTTCCTCAATTCAAGTAGATATTCAAACATTAGAAATAAAAATAGAAATGGAGAAAGCTCGGATTGAAAATGAAAGGAGAGTTGAAAATCGTTGAATCAGCCAATCAAGGTTGTATACGAAGACGTCATAAAGTTAGTCTCGAATATCCAAAACGCTAATGAGCATTTTGATACATCAATCAAAGATGATTTTGCCCTACAAAATGAATTGGAAGTTGTGAAAACAATAAATGGACTAAATCAAATGTTAGAGAGAATTCGGGAGGAATATAAACACATACTTTTACAAAATAATCAATCAGCTATTCAGGCTGTTGAGTCAAATAAAGAAACCGATCAATCAATTTCTCAATCTTTCTTTCTAAACTCTGGAGAATAACATATGAAATTATTAGATAACCATTCATTACAATATAGTATTTCTGATTTAATATCCAAATTAGATTCTCAAAAAGCGCAATTGAACCAAGTAATCATTTCGATAAATGAACTTTTTAACTATCAAGATTCTTTTACTGGCAAAACCGCAGACGCAATAAGGCTATTCTATCAGGATATACATATCCCCTTCCTTACTTTTTATTCTACTCTTCTTGAAGATTATAAAAAAGTACTTATAACACTAAAAGATCGTTCTTTAGATTTAGAAAATGAGCCTAATGGTCTTATTAAACAAAGTTTCTTAGAAGGGGAACTAAGTGATGGGTTAACTCAATCGGAAAAATCCTTGGTGAAACTAGTTAATGAAACTAATGAGAACTTAAACACTATTGAAGATATTGTTCATGTACCTAGAGTCAATGATCAAGATTTTCTAAATGCTACGGAAGATGCCCATAAAGAGATTAATCAAACAGTTACTGATTTGATTAGCTTTGATACTGAAAATAGTAAAAACTTAGAAACCGTGGGTAAGGATATCCATATGATGGAACAGTATATCCTTGAAATGCAGAGTATTTTAAGATCAGGCAGAATAAGTGTGGGGAATTATTCCACCGTTCAAACAAGTGTATTCACCCAACGTTTGTCTTTACTTCAATCACTACATCAAAAGCAAAATTTTGACTATATGTTATTGCGTAGTACAGTTCCAAGTGAATATGAATCTATGCGTAAGCTCCTCTATCTAAATAATAATAGCTTCTATAGAATAATGACTAACTCTGAGGACATAGCGATTTCTGGTACAGGAGTTGCTCAGAATCCCGATGGAGCAGGTACTAAAAGGAAAAGTGATAACATTATAACTATTGAAGATAAAGTAGAAGATGGTTGGGGTTCGGATGGAGTTGGTAACGCAGGCTACTCACTTGAAGCTGATATAGAAGAAAGAAATATTCAGGGAGAAATTGGCGCTTCAGTCGTTAACACTGATAATATGGATGATATTCCAGATCATGTTAGCCAGAAAATCTTATATGGCGATATGGGAATTTCTGTTCCTTATGGTCTGGAATCTTTTACCAAAAGTACAATTTATGGGCAAAACATTGGATTTAAGTCAGAGGCAGGAGTGGCGAAGTCTTCTTTTTCGCACGAAAACTCACCATTAAATGGTACATTTAATTTTGCTCAAGGAGAAGCAAAATTAAATTACGAAGATTATACATATAGTGCAGGAGCTGGAGTTTCAGCAGCAAAAGTAGAATTAAAGGTGGAGCCACTAAATTTCTTTGGCTATGAGCCACTAGAGGAATGGTTTGGATTTAATTATGACCCGTTTGTTGGTGTAGATATTTCATTAGGAAGCATAGGTGTAAGTGGTTCAGTAGGTTTAGAGACTAGTATCTATGCTGCATACGGTGTAGGTGTTGGCGTAAAAGCAGGACTAGAAAAAGATGAGAATGAGTAATTATAAAAGTGTTTAATAAGGTGGAGATTTATAACATGTTTCCAAATAAGCCGCAGGTAAAAAAAGCAACAAGGTTTGCGTTATTATTTTATAGTATTTTTATGGGGATTAGTGGAACAATCTTCTTATCAGTACTGATATTCTGGGGTATACCAAAAGACCAACTTTCTGATCTTTTTGTTCCTTTACTTTTTATGTTTATTCCTTTATATGGAACATGTATAGCGGCTTTAATCATCCGTGCAATATTTTTTAAGAAAGAGGGGATTTCTAGTGACTGACTTATCATTAGACCTTTTACCAATAGGAACGGTTGTAAAATTAAAAGATATCACAAAGCCTGTCATGATCTACGGAAGGCATCAGATACAAACTAAAACGAAAGAAATCTATGATTATATTGCTGTTCCATATCCAGAAGGGAATCTATCGGAGGAATTTAATGTATTCTTTAACAGGCAATTAATCGAGAAAGTTATATATAAGGGTTTCATCTCTCCAGAAGAAAACCTGATGAAAGAAAAAGTGGAACATGATTTGAAAATAGGTCAAGGAAATGGTGTAAATATATGAAATCAAAGTTCTTTTTTTTATTTATTATTTTAGTACTTACACTGATAGGCTGTAGCGAACAAAAGGCAAGTCAAAAAGTCGAATCGGAAAAGGAAGAGGAACAAACCGAGAGTCTCGACCCTGCTAAGCTGGTTCCGATTGGTACCGTCGTAAAATTAAAAGAAATGGATAAGCTTGTCATGGTTTATGGCTATAATCAAATTCAGACAAGTACTGGTAAGCAATTTGACTATATTGCAGTACCATACCCTGAAGGAAATATCTCACCAGATTATAATGTCTTTTTTAACAGAAATATGATCAAAGATATAATACATAGTGGTTATGTCACTTCAGAGGATAAAGAAAATCGTGAAAATGCTGATAGTGAAGGCCATACATATTGATCCAAAATAAGGAAGATTTTAATGTGTTAGCAGATCATTGAAATCTGCCCCTTAAACCCTTGATATGAAAGGGTTGAAAGTCATTTGCTAACAAAATGCTAACATTCGGTTTATAAAAGAGGCTTCTCAATTAGTTGATTGAACTTATTGAGAAGCCTCTTTCTTTAGTAAACGGACCAGTTGGGGCAAGACTTGTTATATTATGAGTGCTTGAAGTGAATCTGTGTAATGCTCTTGAATATGCTAAAATATGATTAAGCTTGAATTGAAAGGGATGATTTAATGACCATTCCGGATAAAAAAGAGAAGTATTCGTATGCCGATTATCTAACATGGGACGAAGGTGGAAGATTCGAATTAATTGATGGGGAAGTTTTTAATATGTCTCCTGCTCCATCACGCAGGCATCAACAGGTTCTCCGAGAGCTATCTACAGCTTTTTCGATTTTCTTGCGAGAAGAAGAATGTGAAGTTTTTTTTGCGCCATTTGATGTACGGCTATTAGTGGAAAATAAACAAGATGATGATATAAATAATGTTGTTCAACCCGATTTATCGATTGTGTGTGACCAGAAAAAGCTTGATGACAAGGGGTGCAATGGAGCACCGGATATGATTATTGAAATCCTTTCACCTTCATCTGTTAAGTTAGATCGTTGGATAAAGTTCCAACTTTATGAAAAAGCAGGGGTGAAAGAGTACTGGCTTGTTGACCCGGTTAACGAATCTGTAGAAATATATCTTTTAATCAATGAGCAATACAAATTTCAAGGAGTCTTTACAAAAGTTGATAAAATTTCTGTAAATATATTAACCGGATTAGAATTAGACCTAAATCAAATTTTTGAATAAATTAATGTGACTGACCCCAGTACTATAACGCCTTATCGTACTGGGGATTGCAGGCCCCTTTTTTCATTTAAATATTTATCACAGCGACAGCCTGGATATTTTGTTCCAATAGATTTCTTATATTCATTAGTTGATGAAACTTTTAGGAAAGCTCTTTCTATTTTTTACATGTTTTAGTTGTTTATAATTGGACAAATTCAGGGGCGTCACTATTTCCTGAGTCAAAAATCTAAGAAATAGTTAATCTTTTTCACCTTTTTTTAAACTAGTCATGTAAATGTATAGACTACTTCCTGATTTGAGGAGATAGTCTCTTTTTGTTTAATTTTACCTTCCGAGAACTCTAGGATGCCAGACGCTATAAGGCTTTCTCGTGTATAATTAAAACGCAATGTTGGAAGAGTAAACGCGGACCTTAATATACTCAAGGGGGAAATAGAATGCGAAGGATCATCTTATCGACCGAAAGCGGTGCCGACGTACCGAGTGATTTAGCTGAAAAGTACGATATTCAAATAGTTCCAATGCATATCATTATGGATGGAAAAGATTATTTAGATGGTTATCTTCCAGTACAGGATATTTATGACTATTACGGACGTACGAAGAAAATACCCTCTACTACCTCCACAAATTCACATGAGTATCAAGAGTTCTTTGCAAATATAAGAGAGAGTATCCCAGATTGTATTATTGTACATATTGGTTATACATCAAAAGCTTCTTCTTCTTTTCAAAATGCTGTTATTGCTGCGGAAGAATTTGAAGATATTTTTCTCATTGATGCTCTGAACGTTACTGGAGGATTAGCTGCGATTGTACTGTATGCTGCTGAGTTACTAGAAAGGGAACCTTCCATTGAACCGGAACATTTAGTTGAAAAAGTAGAGGCAATCGTTCCTAAATCAAGATTGGTTTTCATCCCAGGGAGTCTTGAGTTTCTTAAAGCAGGAGGACGAGTAAGTAATATGGCTTCTTTGATTGGGACTTTGTTGAAAATAAAGCCATGCATAGAGTTGAAGGACGGAAAGCTTATGTCTACAAAAAAGTACCGCGGGAATATGAGTGGAGCTACTGAAAAACTTTTTAGTGATTACTTAAATACATACAACATCGATAGAAAGCAGCTATATTTTATTTACTCAATAGGGTTTGATGAAAGAATCAAGCAGCGGATGGACGAGATTGCCAAAGAAAATGGATTCCACAATATAAGATGGATCCAAGCGGGCGGTATGATTTCAACACATTCTGGAGCTGGGGGCTTCGGGGTAGCGGGATTGGAGCGATAATACGGGAGAGAGATTATATGCCAATAAGCAATTGATTGAAATGATTGGAATTATGAAAATTAAAGTGTAGAAAAATGAGAAAAGTATCTTCTCTAACTGCTAATATCTTGCTAACGGTCTAGTGAAAAACGGTTAATTCTGTTAAAGATGTTACAGTAGGAATTTAATAATACATTGAATATTGTACTCTATCCACACCAAATAAGAGAGGCTTTTCATAAGTTGACTAAACTTGTGGGAAGCTTTTTTTGCTATTTGATCATTGCACTTGTTTTGAAATTTTTCTAACTTCAAAAGTGCAATGGAATAACTTAATTTATCGGTTCAGCCTTGGCTTATAAGAAGGGTTCAATCTCCACAATAACTTCAACCCAGAGTGTGGTTTTTAGTAGGAGATATATGTATTGGTGAACATATACTTACAAGTTAAATATGGTAAATGTAGTTGTCATGATGAATAGTTAAATGCTGGTTTTATTTTAAGGGCATGCATAAATAGTCCTAAATATAGCCGAATAACAAGATTAGACAAATTTTTCATTATATACAAAATAATCAGAAAGTACTTGAAATTAAATATTCAGTTATTTATAATCAAGATGTACCTAACATATGCGTATGAGTGGGTGAGAAATTATCTTTATATTTGTTCGTACAAAATTAATTACATTATTATTGGTACGTATGTAATATTTTTTGGTTAGTAGTGTAAGCGTTGTCAATTTTAATCTCAAGGGGAGGTCGTTTAATGTAATTCAAATATTATAAATAACATGACTTTCATACTTTTATTCTAGAACTCATTTCTATCTCGCTTTAAACAGTCTTAGGCCATGATGAAAATGTATTGTGTGTTTTTGGCATGCTCCTAAGAGGTTTTCAGCTACTATGTATCAAAGGGAGGTTTTTTACATGTTACCTACTTCGAAGAATACATCACCTGAAATGACAGTAACAGCAAATAGATCAAATAAAGTGTTGAAATTTCTCAATTCAAAAAAAGTAGTACCGTATATTTTTGTCTCTCCGTTTATCCTTTCTTTTTTGGTTTTATCTTTATATCCTTCAATACAAGCAATCATCATGAGCTTTCAGCGAGTACTTCCAGGACAAACAACATTTATAGGAATGTCTAATTATTCGCGGGTTCTTAATCCAACCTTTTATAAGGCACTATCAAATACATCAATCTACGTTTTACTAACCGTTCTCATTTTAGTCATAACACCAATCATTTTAGCTGTATTACTAGATTCAAAGCTTGTTAAATTTAAAACATTTTTCAGGGCATCTTTGTTTTTACCTGCATTAGCTTCAACGATTGTAGCTGGTATGGTGTTTAGACTTATGTTTGGTGAAACCGATGCAGCAGTGGCTAACCAAATTTTAAATTGGATAGGTTTAGAGTCTGTTGATTGGAGATATAACGCTTGGTCAGGCATGTTTCTCATGGTTCTTCTATGTTGTTGGCGTTGGATGGGTGTGAACATTCTTTATTTCTTAGCTGCTCTTCAAAATGTTCCTAAAGAATTATACGAAGCAGCAGAAATGGATGGCGCATCAACAATCAAGAAGTTTTTCTATGTCACATTGCCATTTTTAAAGCCGGTGACAATCTTTGTAACAACCATTTCCGTCATCAATGGTTTTAGAATGTTTGAAGAAAGCTTTGTTTTCTGGGAAGCAGGTTCTCCAGGAAATATTGGATTAACAGTTGTTGGTTATTTATATCAACAAGGGATTCAGCAAAATGATATGGGGTTTGGTGCAGCAATCGGGGTTGTTTTAATGTTAATCATCTTTGCGGTTAGCTTCATTCAACTTATTTTAACTGGAGCCTTTAAGAAAGGGGATGAGTAAATGAAAAAGAAAAAAAGTTCACTAGTCGTTTGGTTAATAAACATTGGCTTTTGCATCATTTCATTTATTGCGTTGTTCCCTATTTTAAATTTGTTAATTTCATCACTAAGACCTTCGTCCGAATTAATGAGAAATGGAATTAGCTTGGTTTTTGATCCTAGTACACTAAGTTTTAATAACTACACGTATATTTTTACACAAGCTGGTAATTATTGGGGCTGGTATATGAACAGCTTGACCATTTCAGCGATTACGATTGTACTATCGTTATTTTTCTCTTCAATGGTCGGGTATGCACTTGCGTTATATGACTTTAAAGGAAGAAATCTAATTTTTGGGTTTGTGCTATTTATTTTAATGGTTCCATTTGAAATTCTTATGCTTCCACTCTTCCAATTAATGATTAGTATGAATTTAATTAATACGTACACAGCTGTTATTCTACCTGCTGTAGTTGCACCGATAGCAGTATTCTTCTTCAGACAATATGCCATTGGTCTTCCAAAAGAATTAATGGATGCGGCAAGGATTGATGGAGCTACAGAGTATGGAATTTTCTTTAGGATTATGCTACCGCTTATGGGGCCATCAATGGCAGCAATGGCAATTCTTCAGGGATTAGGAAGCTGGAACAATTTCTTATGGCCATTAATTGTTTTAAGATCGAACGATATGTTTACATTACCAATCGGCTTAGCAACGTTACTAACACCTTATGGAAATAATTATGATGTGCTCATTGCAGGTTCTGTTATGACCATTATTCCAATCATTATTCTCTTTGTCTTTTTCCAACGGTACTTTGTTGCAGGACTTACAGTTGGTGGAGTGAAGGGATAAACCTATTTCGGATCTAAAGAGGTGGAGTATTGATATGAATGGGAAAGAAATTGTATCAAAATTAGATTTTATACTTCAATGGATTTTCCGCCTTGTTGTGCTGAATGTAATGTGGATTTTCTATTCAGTTCTTGGACTAATTGTAGCAGGTATCTTTCCATCTACTGCCGCTATGTTAAGTGTAGCTCGAAAGTGGATTCTGGGTGAACATGATATCAAGATTTTCCAAACATTTAAGAAAACATATCGTCAAGAATTTGCTACAGCCAATATATTGGGATGGATTTTAACAATAACTGGAGTTATTCTGTATTTTAATTTTCAATTAATGAAGAATTCGGTAAGTGTGTTCTCTATTGTAACTCCTTTTGCCTTTTATTTAATGGTTTTCTTCTATATGATTCTATTAATTTGGGCTTTTCCAATGCTTGTTCATTATAAAGCTACCTGGAGACAGCATCTTAAGAATGCCATTATTGTAGGTTTATCAAAACTTCATTATACCCTCATGTGTGGTTTGAAGATTTTTTTTGTATTGTATCTATCTTTAAGTTATCCGGGAATCATTCCATTTTTCACGATTAGTGCCTTAGGGATAGGGGTGATGTGGGTTACGTTGCGAGTCTTTACTAAAATGGATCAGGGAGTAAAGGTGAAGTCGCTATAAAGTGCGGAGGTTTCTATTATTTTCTACCTAAGTGAAAATACTTTCAGCTATGAGTATGCATAATTGTTAATTTGTAAGCGCTTATCCTGTAGTTAGCAAACTTAAGGGAGGTGAATCTATCGAATTAATTCTGTTATGAAAAAACTCTAGGCTTTTAAAAATGATAAACAAGGGGGAAGAAAATTGAAAAGGTCGTTATCGGTACTTTTAGGATTACTTATGTGTTTTGTATTAGCGGCATGTAATGGTGGAGGAGACTCGGCATCTGGTGAGGCAACTGAAAAGGAAGTTATAGGTGGAGATGTTGAAGATGCAACCGAATTAAAGTATTGGACATTTGTTGAACTGCACATGGATTTCTTTAAAGACGCGGTTCCTCGTTGGAATGAACTTCACCCAGATAAACCGATTAAACTTGTTGCTGAAACATTCCCTTACGATCAAATGCATAACAACTTATTATTAGCGCTACAGTCTGGTAAAGGTGCACCTGATATTTCTGATATTGAAGTTGGTCGTTTTCCGAACTTTTTACAAGGTGAACCACAGCTTTTACCTATGAATGAATATGTTGAACCAGAAATGGATAACTTCATCCAATCAAGATTTGACATATATGCTAAGGATGGTAATTACTACGGTATGCCTACACATGTTGGTGCGACTGTCATGTATTATAACAAAGAAATTATGGACCAAGCTGGTGTTGATATAGATTCAATCAAAACTTGGGATGACTATGTAGAAGCGGGTAAAAAGGTCGTTGAAAACACTGATGCTGTTATGACAACAGTTCATACGGGTGATGCAACTACTTTCCAGCAAATGATCAGTCAACAAGGTTCTGACTTATTTGATGATGAGGGTAATTTAACAATAGATAGCCCTGAAAACATCAAAACACTTTCTTTGTTGAATGATATGCTTAATACACATAAAATTGCAGAGTTAACACCTGGTGGCGAGCCACATGCTGAAGAGTTTTATGCATTTATGAATGAAGGAAAAGCGGCATCTATCTCTATGCCAATGTGGTATATGGGACGTTTCACAGATTATATGCCTGACCTAAAAGGTAAAATGGTGATACGACCAATGCCTGCTTGGGAAGAAGGTGGAGATCGCTCGGTAGGTATTGGTGGAACTGGTACCGTTGTTACAAATCAAACTGAGCATGCTGAGCTTGCAAAGGAATTCCTGGCATTTGCAAAACTTTCTAAGGAAGCAAATATTAAACTATGGACAGTTCTGGGCTTTGATCCACCTCGTTGGGATGTGTGGGAAGATCCGGCGGTTCAAGAGGATAACAAATTCTATCAATATTTCGGTACGGATATTTTTGATACATTACTTGAGATCAAAGACGAAATTAATGGTATTAACGTAACAGAACAATATCCAGATGTTCTAACCGAGTTAAATACCAATACATTAAATAATGTACTAAGACAGAAATCTGAATCTCCTGAAGATGCTTTAAAGAAAGCACAGGAAACAGTTGAAGCAAATATGCAGTAGGTATTTTTTAAAGGGTTGGAACACTTTCGTTTCAGCCCTTTTGGGTGTTATAGAATTAGATTGTTGGTGAAAGTCAGTTTAGAGTTAGCACCAAGATTCACCACCCATTTACTATGTAATTATATAATTATGAATCCTAAAATTCTATAATGCGTACTTCGACCATGAACAATTAGTAACACCTAGTGGTATAAAATTGGCTATGGTTGCCCTAAATGAATTGAAAACAAGGAAAAACTGTCATAAGACGACTTCAAACTGATTCTATCAAAGTGTCAAATTGGATTGTTGAAGTATGAATGAAAATAGCGAACAGTGGCTGCTGCCGTTCGCTAAAGAAATCCAAATTTCATTAATATTTCCTGCAAAATTCATTATAACTTTTCCATTAGACGTTTTTTGATTAATTCATAATCGTCCCTAGTAATACCAGGAGCAAATTCTTCAGGTAATTCCTCTAAGTCTGGTATGGGTCCCCCCTCAGGAGCACCAATTTTCACTTCCAGTGGATGCCCATTTTCCGGATTAGTTCCTTTCCAAATCATTCCAATATCCCTGTATTCTGTTTCGCTCCATGTGTAAAGCACATTGCTTAAGCCTTTTTCTATGAATGGCCTAGCATAATCAAATTTTGAGTTATCAAGATTTGGAACTGGAAGCATTTTCGTTAAGTCTACCCCTGTCACAATTTCGATTGCTTTCGCATAGGCGAGGACATGTGTTCCTCCACGAACAAGTAAATACCCAATCATTTCTCGAGCAACTGGGTTATCAGTCATCTCATAAACTCTCATTTTATGTGTACGTGCACCAATTTCTAGAAAAAAGTTATGTGTTAAATCTAAAACCAGATTACCACTATTAAATACATTATCACCAGTCCAAGGTCTTCCCATCGAATCACCTGGTATAGCCGTTTGAGCAGTAGAGATAAAGTGGTGGGTGTTTCTAGCATCCTTCCCATTTTGGAGTGGAGTGATATCCGGATCCCCCGGAAACGTATTACCTACCGATAACAAATTAATTGTATTAGAAACAAGTTCTACATGACCAATTTCTTCTGCTGTAATGCTAGCTACTAACTCATAGAATGGTTTTAGCTTTTTTTTATTTCTGAAGTTAAAAGACTGAAACATATAGTTATTTAAGGTAGACATCTCCCCAAACTTGCCACCCAAGAGCTCTTGTACTGCAGCAGCAGCATTCATATCACCGTGTTCAGGTATAGGAAGTTCAATTGGCAATTTATTTATTCTTTTAAACATTATTTTCCCTCCACTTCCTATTTGTTAACCAGGAAAAACCCAAATAATTTGCTGGGTTCGAATAAAAAAGGGAGTTCCGTTAGATTCGACAACAATGTGATCTGGCAATACATTTTTCAGGGAACCACGAACGCTACCTCTTATGGTTTGAACTGTAACCATCTTACCAACAATTGTTGTTAATGTCTGATAAACATAGGGATCATAAAAGGATAACATGTTGTTTGTCATTTAGATTCTCCTATTCTAATGTCATTCTTACTGAGTATATGTTTCTCGATATGAAAAAAGACTGAAAAACAACGGTTCAATTGACTGTTTTTTTCGAAGGTGCAAAAGTATTACTTAGCTTTACATTTCTTATAGACGTTCATGAGGAGATAATGGCAGAGGGAAAAACAATGGTAGGTGTTATTGAAGGAGATGCTGTGCCTCAATTAGCGGAGTATTATAAAAAAGGGATGTTTCCATTAGATAAAATTAGTAAAGTTCTATGAGTTTGCGAAGATTAATGAGGATTTTGAGGATTCTAAAAAGGTATGGCCATCAAACCGATTGTGCAATTAGGATGATGCACCTCTGTTCGTTTTGCTTATGGAACTAGTGTAATGATATTAATACTTAATAATGACCTTTTGTTTGTCTCTTGGAAGGAGAAATTGTCTTAACTTCAGGAGAAGGTCTTTCATCAGTTTATAAAACTCTTTGAAGACTTTTTCTTCATTTTAGTGACTTTAAATCTTCAATTTTATACTAATACCTGATATCCAAGACCTTGTTAACTTAGATTTTAAGGGATAAACTCTCTGTCCCCCTCGGATAAGATTTCGATTCCACCCTTGGCCTCTGTTGCTGCCCCAGCTGATTGTAATAAATCACCTAAAATGACCATTCTTTGAGCGTTTAATATAGATCTATTGTCAGATAAAGAAACCTGCTTGCTAACGCTTAATGTTTCTATTATTTGTCCGATGGTTTGTACCCATAAACCAGTTTCAATTTTCCTTTCGCTTATGTTTTCTTCCTTCAAAGAAAGCAATTTTGAATAAGAAATTGCTTCGGTTAATATACCAATTACTTGAATCCAAAGGCCCGCTTCTATTTGCTTTTCTAGCTGTAGGATAAGTTCATCTTTCGTATGATCTGTCCGCTTCTCCTTTTTATATTTAGACATAGCATGACCTCCAATATTTAGGAATAAAGTGATTTGATGAAATTATATTCTTATCTTTTCAATAGGTTACATTTCAGCCTCTATTTACATAGAATATGTGTATTTGTGTATATGTGGGGGAGGAAATGAATTTGCCAGGATGTATAGAGTATTTACCACTGAATATACGACAATGAAACTTATTTATAATTAAAACGTATAAATAAGGTAATTAAGAGGGTTCTTTAAAGTCATTTGCGAAAAGGGGAGTGAACCATGGAGTTATTTATCGGCTTTATTATCATTGCATTCTTTATTATTCTCGGAAGTACGTTATTTTCAACAAGAAAGAAAAAATCTTTAAAGAATGACCCAATCCCAAAACAGTTAGGTATACAGAAAGCAGAAGGAATCCCGATTGTAAAAAAGCTCGATCAATCCTTAACAAACTCGTATATTGATAATGTGAAAAACCGTGTTCTACAGGAACATCCGAAATGGAAGGACCATGAATTTGATTGGGGTATGTTTGAGTTAAAGCGTTATTTCTTAATGAATAGCTTATTAAAGTCAGTTCCGATGTTTAGCCATCATGTAGATGAAATTTGGCATGAGATGTTAATGTTTACAAGAGATTATGACAAGTTTTCGAAGGATTTTTATCATGATACACTGCACCACACTCCGAATATGGATATTACACCGATTCCTGGTGAACGAGCCTTTTTTGATTGGGTATATATTAGTTTATTTGAAGTAACTACGAACAGCAGAGTGATTTGGGGGCGCTTTTTACAGAATCCAATTAAGCGTGAAATAATAGACGATTTTCGCCAATTATCTGAAGATGAGTTGCTCTCAAAATATTTTAGGAAAAATGAAGACTGGCTAGAAGTAAAGACATATTTAATTCGTAAAATGAAAAATGAGATTTTTGAGGCAGAGCAGCAAAATACTGACTCAAAAAAGTTTACCCCACATACATCAACGAGTGATACCAATATTTATTCCTATGCAGCAATGGCGGCTATCTTTTATTCGTTATATGACGAAGATCAATTTCATGAGCATATGAGTGAAGTAGTACCTGAAGAATATGATAAAGGTGTTCCGTACAGTGGTGGCTCTTCTTGTTCTGGTTTTGCTTGTAGCAGTGGTTCAGGCGACTCAGGTGGCGGTGGAGATTCAGGAGGTTCCAGCTGCTCCAGTTGTGGAGGAGGTTGCAGTAGTTAAGATATTGTATGAAATCCTTTACATTTCATTGAGAGATTGATATATTAGAATCAAAGTTTATATTAATTTATGGATTGTTACTGATAAAGCAGGCAAAACCTAAGTTGCTTAGAAATAGAGGAGGAAATCCTTCTGTTTTCTTGAGCAATTTAGGTTTTTTTTATGCAAAAAATGACTTTTATTAGTGATGAACTATTTCATTTTTTAACAATGTTTCAAAATTTTAGATGAGGTGATAAATAATGACTAGTAAATTTCCAGAAGGTTTCTTATGGGGCGGCGCAACAGCAGCTAATCAGTTAGAGGGAGCATACCAAGAAGGTGGAAAAGGTCTTAATTTAGCGGATGTACTTCCAGGTGGAAAAGGAAGACTTAAGCTTTTAACTGATACTGGATTTGATTTTGAAATTGATCACTCAAAATATGTGTATCCTAATCATGAAGGAATCGATTTTTATCATCGATATAAAGAGGATATCGCATTATTTGCGGAAATGGGCTTCAAAACGTTTCGTTTAAGTATTGCTTGGTCTCGGATTTTTCCAAACGGTGATGAATTAGAGCCAAATGAAGAAGGTCTGGCATTCTATGATCGAGTGTTTGATGAACTAGCAAAATACAACATTGAGCCATTAGTAACGATTGCACATTACGAAACACCATTGCACTTAATAAAAGAGTACGGTGGCTGGAGAAATCGTAAATTAGTAGAATTCTTTGAGCGTTATGTAACAGTTCTTTTCAATCGCTATAAAGATAAGGTGAAATATTGGCTTACGTTTAATGAAATTAACGGAGCAACACATATGCCATTGTTTGGTCTTGGTTTTTCACCAGAAAGTGAAGAAACACGTCTTCAAGACAGCTTCCAAGGGCTTCATCATCAATTTGTTGCAAGTGCAAAAGCTGTTCAACTAGGACATGAAATCATTCCAGGTTCACAAATTGGCTGTATGCTTATCTATGCACCTGTTTATTCTTTTGATAGTAATCCTGAAAATATTATGTACGCACAGCAAGAGGCTCGTATTTTCAATAATTTCTGTGGAGATGTACACGTTCGCGGTGAATATCCAAGCTTTATTAACCGTTACTTCAAAGAGAATGACATTAACATCAAAATGGAAGACGGAGACCTTGAAATCATAAAAGAAGGTACAGTGGACTTTATTTCATTCAGCTACTATATGTCACGTACTGATAAGAAGAACAAAACTCCTGAAGAAATTGGTCAAGGAAACTTGATTGGCGGGGTGAAAAATCCATTCTTAGATGCAAGCGATTGGGGCTGGGAAATTGACCCTGTTGGTCTTCGTATTGCTTTAAATGAACTGTATGGACGATATCAAGTGCCTTTATTCGTTGTTGAAAACGGTCTAGGTGCTTACGATAAGGTAGAAGAAGATGGTAGCATTAACGATGATTATCGCATTGATTATTTAAGAGAGCATATTAGAGCAATGCGTGAAGCGGTAGAAGATGGTGTAGAATTAATGGGGTATACTGCTTGGGGATGTATTGACCTAGTAAGTGCTTCTTCAGGTGAAATGTCTAAGCGCTATGGTTTCATTTATGTAGACAAGCATGATGATGGAAGTGGAAGCTTAGAGCGTAGTAGGAAAAAATCATTCCATTGGTATAAAAATGTTAT
This sequence comes from Bacillus sp. AFS040349, assembly GCF_002577655.1. NCBI lineage: Bacteria > Bacillati > Bacillota > Bacilli > Caryophanales > Bacillaceae > Bacillus > Bacillus sp. AFS040349. The sequence continues at coordinate 27,731 of NZ_NUMC01000113.1, forward strand.
CTCTACTAATGGAGAAGAGCTTTAAGAATGATAACAGGTATGGTCAGGGAGGTTTCTATGTGATTTTTACATAGAAACCTCTTTTTTAATTGTTAATAATGCAAAGAAATAGCTTCATCAATTCTCAACTTGTTTATCAAAAGGTAATAATTGTTCTTTTTCTCAAGAATCATTCTGTAAAAAACGTGTTTTCTCACCTTATATCCTATAAATTTATACCATCTAAACAAACAAAAATAATAATAAAAAATTAACGTAATGAAAATATTTTAAAAATAACACGATGGTATAATTTTACAAAAGGTGGTGGAGAAATGGAGAAACAAATTCATGTAAATGTAAAGAAGAAAAGGTTCAGTTTTTTAAGATGGTTTGGGGTTTGTCTAGGTATGCTAATGTTAATTTGTTTTACTTATCAGCAAATTATGACTAGAGTAACAGCTGACATGTATCCTCCGGTAGGTGAAATCGTTGATGTAGGGGAATATAAATTACATTTGTATGCTATTGGGGATAAAACAAACCTTCCAACGATTATTCTTGAATCTGGTTTGGGCACACCATCTTCATATAAAGACTGGGAAGATATACAAGTGGAACTATCAAAATACACGAGAGTTATTTCATATGATCGCGCAGGATATGGCTGGAGTGAGTCTGCTTCAAATGAGCGAACAGCAGAACAAATTGCAGATGATTTATTTAGGCTGCTTGAAAAGGCAGAGGAAAAGGGTCCGTTTCTTTTGGTCGGCCACTCTTTTGGTGGGTTTACATCACAAGTATTTGCACATAAATACAAAGAGGATATGGCTGGACTTGTGCTTATAGATTCTTCACATGTTGATCAAGAGGGGGGATTTTCAAAAGGAGAAAGTTACCTAATCAGAGGGTTAAAAGAGTTAGGTGCCGGAAGAATATTAGAGTTGATTAATATGATGCCTATCTATTCAAATGATGAACTATCTGTTCACTTTTTTCATCAACATTTTTATAACGATAATCAAATAAGTGAACTTGAGTATATGATGACCAAATCAGTAGAACAGGTTCGTGTCGCTCAAGCGAAAGGCTTCGGTAATATCCCGTTATTTGTTTTGTCAGCCGAGCATGAAGAATACCCAGAGTGGTCTGAACTGCAAGCCCAAACTGCTTCGTTATCTTCAGATGGTAAACATATCGTTGTTAAGGATGCTAGTCATTATATCCACAAAGATGAACCGCAGATCGTTATTGATTCAATTATGAGCATGATCAAAAAAATACAATAGGTTAATGAGTAGAGGTACTCACTAATAACCATTTATGAAAAATCAGCTAGCGGGTTAGATAATAGACAAAAGGAAATGTGAAATGGTGGGTACATTTCCTTTTGTCTATGGCTCTATTTCACGAAATCTTATTATGTTATGCTTACATTTATATAGAAAAACATGATCAATTCATAGTCGAAAAGGCGCTCGTTTCAAAGTAAAGGCTATTCTTCCGTTTGTTCCCCACCAAAAGCCTCAGGGATCATTGTAAAGCCTTCTATCACGGTATCTTCTTCCACTTCAATCATCAAATAACGTTTGCCACCTAACTGTACTTGTTTAACATACCTTAAATCTTGTGGACTAATAGAAATGTTCGCTATTTTTGTATTGATTTTTATTGATTTTGAAGTGAACTTTGGTAGAACACTGTTTGCTTTTATCTCATACTTGTCATCATCAATTATTTTCTTGAAAGCTGTTTCTACCTTTTCAGTGTTTATATCTTCCAGACCGCTCATTTTTAAAACTCGTTCAACATCTTTTGTATCTAACTTTGGTAGTTCTTCCTCTTCATTTTCTACAATCATACGGTTTATTTCTTCATAAACATTTGAAAGAGTAGATGTACTTAGTTGATCACCGGTTACGTCTTTAATAATTTCTTCAAAAACAATTTTATCGTCTTTTGCGGTCATTGTTTCTTCGCCGTTTAACACTTCTTCTATGAACTGATGATCTGGCTCATGTACCTTACCTGCTGAATACAGAATGTGATTAACATCAGCTGCATTGTCCGTAAAGCACGGAAACAGAAACCCAGCAATTGGAGCATTAAGGTTAATAATCGGATCAACAACAAAATTATATTTGAACTCCCTCTCAACATAATCAAACAGTAGTTCTTTCTTTGGCTCTTGTGTGTTATTAATACTGCACAAAATAAAGGGATGAGAATAAACAGTATCTCGATCACTTTCCTCAGCTTCATCGCTTCGTCGTTTTGTTGGCTTGAGGTATTCTCCTTTTATAAATGTAACAACTATGTCCATCTCATATTGTCGTATAAGCAGCATTTTGCCTACTATTTGCAGCATTTGCTCTTTCCAGCCTTCAACATCATTACTAAGTAATCCTTGATGTAAGATAAGTTGGCTATTATTTTCAGTATTTCTTTGAAACTTTAATTCAAATAGCTTTTCATCCAGCTGGCCAGCTAGCAATTTTTTGAAGTTATTCATAAATAACTCCTGTTGATCTTGATCTAGCATTTCAAATGGTTGACTTTGGTGATGATAAATCTCACTTGATTCTTTCATAATATAAACATTAAAAATGTCAGAGATCTTGAGTAAATCATTATCTATTTTGAATTGTTTTCGTATAAGTGCAACATCTTTTTTGTTCATGACTTTCCACTCCTAAGCTACCTTAAGGTATTCTCACCTGTTTCGTAATTCATATATTTTACCATATTGTATTAGTGTTATTAATTATAATGGAATATTTAAGGTCTTTCATTGGCTTACAGTGAAAGACCTTTTCAATTTTTTTCGAAAGTTCATTTGAGTCAAAATATTCATTCATGTATTATAAATATAAATATCTCAAATTATATTATTTTGTTTAATCTAGTAGTTTACAAGTAAAATGGAGGTTGATATGAAGGTTCAGTTTACATTACAAACTAAAATTTTAGGTCTCATTTTCTTTCTTATTTTACTTGTTATTGGAGTTCTTACAGCTACATTTGCGTTCAATGAAACAAAAGAGGATGTGAAACAGGCAGAAGAATTGGCCCTTCAAACAGCTCAAACTCTGTCGTTTATGCCTGCAGTCCAGGAGGGTTTTCGAGAACAAAATGCTAATAGGCAAAGTATGAATTTGGTTATAACTAAAATGATGAATCAAGTAGATGCTACAAGTATTTTTGTTGAAAATCGGGAGAAAAAAATAATTGCTGGAGAAAAGCCTATATCAGAATCTCATGAAACATATAAGGCTCTTGTATTTGGTAGTTCATATGTTACTCATGTTGGGAAGGAAGAAGAAGAGGTTTTAAGAGGGATAGCTCCGATCATTCTTAATCATGGTGATTATACAAAGGTAGAAGGAGCAGTAGTTGTTGAGTTTCAGATGCTAGAAATCCGAGACCGTATTTCAGGTGAAGTAAAAGGAATGGTGATGACTTCTGCAATTGTATTAATAATAGGAGTTATCGGAAGTATTGTTCTTGCACGTAATATTCGAAAAGATACTCTTGGGCTGGAGCCTTATGAAATCGCTTTATTATTTAGAGAGCGTAATGCCATTTTACAATCAGTCAAAGAAGGTATTATTGCCATTGATCAATACGGCAGGGTTACGATGATGAATAAATCAGCTCAACAAATTTTAGACATTTCAAGTCGAGATGAAGTTCAGAGAATTAATGAAATGATCTCATCTGATACTATTTTAAAACTAATGGAATCAAAAAAAGATGTTGTAAATGAGGAAGTGCAGTACAAGGATCGAACTCTTATCGTTAATACTCAGCCAGTTTTAGAGGATGGGGAAAGAGTTGGAACAGTTGCCACCTTTAGAGACAAAACGGAAATGAAAAAGATGGTTGACGCATTTTCTGAGGTGAAGCAGTATTCAGAAGATTTACGGGCACAAGCACATGAGTTTACAAATAAGCTTTATGTCATATTAGGATTAATTCAACTTGGTAAAAAAGAGGAAGCCATACAACTCATTCAAGAAGAAACAAAATCACAAGAACATCATGGTGAACTAATCTTTAATTCAATACAAGATGAGAAAATTCAAGCAATTTTACTAGGAAAACTTGCTAAGGCATCTGAAAAGAAAATTGTCTTTCATATTGATGAAGAGAGTTCACTATCTCCTCTATCAGAAAAATTTAAACTTGCACCGCTAATTATTATTCTAGGAAATATACTAGATAATGCGTTTGATGCAGCTGCTGATAGCAAAGAAAAAAAAGTTTCTTTTTTTGCAACCGATTTTGGGAACGATGTTTTGTTCGAGATAACAGATAGCGGCAAGGGAATACCAGATGGCATGGAAGAAGCCATATTTGATAAAGGTGTCTCATTAAAGGGAGAAAAAAGAGGGTATGGCCTTGCGAATGTGAAAGAGGAAGTGGAGCTTTTAGGTGGCTTTATTGAATTGACAAGTACGGAAGATGAGGGGACTGTATTTTCGGTATTTTTACCAAAGGAATAGATAAAGAGGGGGAACGGGTATGATTAACGTCATCATAGCTGAGGATGACTTTCGGGTTGCTCAAATTCATGAGGCATATTTAGCAGAAGTTAAGGAGATGAATTTAGTAGGAAAAGCAAGCAATGCTAAGGAAACGTTTGAATTATTGGAGAAACTAGATGTTGATTTACTTTTATTAGATGTGTATATGCCTGACCAGCTAGGCACAGAGCTTTTAGCCAAGGTAAGAGAAAACTATCCTGAAGTTGACATCATAATGATTACAGCGGCAACAGACAAAACCTTTATAAATAAAGCACTAAACTATGGAGTAGAACATTACTTAATAAAGCCGATCACCATTGAACGATTTAAAGAAGTAATGGATCAGTATAATAAGAAAAAAGAGTTGTTGAAGTCTGTAACGGATGTGAATCAAGATTTTCTTGATTCTCTATTTGGAGCAGGTGAAAAACAAATAGAAAAGCCTTTGCTTCCTTCAGGCATTGATTATGTTACATTAAAAAAAGTAAAAGAAATCATTGGACTTGAATTCGATGGAATAACATCAGAGAAAGTCGGCAAAAAAATGGGTGCTTCACGAACAACGGCGAGGAGATATCTCGAATATTTAGTTGGAACGGGTGAAGCTATATCAGAGCACGTGTATGGAATTGTTGGAAGACCAGAGAGACGTTACTACTCGAAAAAAGCGGAGTAGTAGCGTCTCTCTGCTGCTTGGTGAACAAAATGAACAAAACTAAATTTAATTTATTTATTACTCAATATTTTGAAAACGTTTACATAAAAAAGCTTAATCGATACGATATTCATAGGTAAAGCAACACACATTTTATAGCAAGAGGGTTTGTGTATCAAAAATTGTTAATAAGGGGTGTTAGTTTTTATGAAAAAGATAGGAATCTTACTTTTATTAATGGCGATTTTAACAGCATGTTCAAATTCAGCCTCAGGCAACAAGGAATTTCCAAATAAAAATATTGAAATCGTTGCTCCTGCATCACCAGGTGGTGGATGGGATTTAACGGCAAGATCTATTCAGCAAGGTTTAAAAGATAATAGTTTAGTAGATAGCAATATAAATGTAATCAACAAGCCTGGTGGCGGAGGAGAAGTTGGTTGGAAGTACTTAGAATCTAAGGATGCTCACTTCTTATCTGTAAATTCAAGCTTACTTCTTACAAACAACTTACTAGGACAAAGTCAGTTAACACACAAGGAATTTACACCAATAGCAACACTTGCAACGGAATGGATTTCGATTGCTGTTCCAGTTGATTCGGAATTTAAATCAGCAGAAGAAGTGATGAAAAAGTTAAAAGAAGATCCTAAATCATTAAAAATTGGAGTAGGTCCAGCACTAGGAAATAATGACCACTTATCATTTGTTCAAGCTTTTAGTGAATACGGAGGAGATCCTTCTCAACTTGATTTTCTTGTTTATGAAGGTGGCGGAGATGTTGTAACAGCATTACTAGGAAATCACGTAGATGTGATTACAACTGCATTATCTGAAGTAAAAGATCAGCATTTAGCTGGAAAGCTTAAAATTCTAGCTGTTTCATCTGAGGAAAGAGTAGAAGAGCTTGATGATGTCCCAACATGGACAGAACAAGGAGTTGACATGGTTTTCCCTCACTGGAGAGGAATCATGGGACCACCTGATATGACTGAAGAAGAAATTGCGTACTGGGATGAAAAAATTGGTGAACTGGTAAAAACAGAACAATGGCAAAAAGTACTTAAAAATAATGATTGGGACGATTTTTATAAAAATAGTTCAGAAACAAAAAGCTTCTTAGAAGAACAAGAAAAATCATATACAGAGTTAGTGAATGATTCTGGACTTGTAAAATAATTAAAAAGTTAACCTTCCCCATAACGGGAAGGTTAACTTTTCATAAGTAAGAATACTTTAGTTAGAAATAAATAGAGAAAGGGGCGAGTTCTAATGAAAATAATTAAAATGGGAATGCCGATCTTTTTGATCCTACTAAGCGTTGTTTTCTTAATCGGATCTTTCAATCTACCAAAAGCAAATTTAGGCAATCCAAATGGTCCTCTTTACTTTCCAATCGGATTAAGTTTTTTATTATTGATTTTTAGTGTTTTATATCTCTTCCAAGAACTTAAAACATTAAATAAAGAAAACAAGAAAATCACACAAATGCTTTCCGGGCGCACTCCTAAACTTATTGGTTTAACCGTTTTATTAGGTGTAGGGTATGCGTTCATTTTTGAGATCATTGGATTTTTATTTTCTACAGTTCTGTTTCTAGGCGCACTATTATTTTTCGTGAATGGCAAACAAAAGTGGAAAGTTAATTTGATTGTAACGGTTTGTTTCTCATTTTTATCCTGGTATGCATTTAGTGTGTTACTAGGTGTTAGCTTACCATAGGAGGTGACTTAAATGGATATGAATAATTATCTCGAAGGATTAATGACATCCTTAGAGCCAATGAATATATTATGGGTTATTGTTGGCGGATTTTTAGGAACAATCGTAGGGATGTTACCAGGGCTTGGGCCAGCAACAGCTGTAGCGGTATTGATACCCATTACTTTTGGAATGGAGCCGATCAGTGCAATCATCTTAATGGCTGCAATTTACTATGGTGCCATGTACGGTGGATCTAGGAGTTCGATTTTATTAAACACACCTGGTGATGGATCAGCTATTGCCGCAACCTTTGATGGATATCCTATGGCTAAAAAGGGTCAAGCGGGTGAAGCAATGGCCATTTCAGCGGTAGCTTCCTTTATTGGTGGAATTATGGCTGTTATAGGATTTGTCTTCCTTGCTGAGCCACTTGCAAATTTTGCTTTGAAATTTGGACCAGCGGAATACTTTCTATTAATGCTTCTGACACTTTCTGCAATCGTATCACTTTCAATTGGCAAAATGATCAAAGGGTTTTTAGCCATGTCACTGGGATTGCTATTAAGTACAGTCGGAATTGATACGCAAACAGGTGTTTACCGTTTTACTTTAGGGATCCCTCATTTCAGTGAAGGAATCGATTTCCTAATTGTGATTATTGGGGTTTATGCAATTGGAGAAGTGTTGTACAATTTTCTCACAATTGATCAGCTTAAGAAAGAGAAGAAAAAGGTAGGGAAAATTTGGTTTAACAAAGAACAATGGAAACGTTCAAAGTGGCCTATTCTAAGATCTGGACCACTTGGTTTTATTATTGGGGTGCTTCCTGGAGCAGGTGGTTCTATTGCGTCCATGATCAGTTATTCCACAGAAAAGCAAATGTCTAAAAAGCCTGAGGAATTTGGTAAGGGTGCTGTTGAAGGACTTGCTGCACCGGAATCTGCCAATAATGCTGCATCTGTAGGTGCGATGATTCCGTTATTAACAATGGGAATTCCGGGGTCTGGAACAACAGCAGTTATGCTTGGGGCACTTATTATGCTAGGAATTAAACCCGGACCACTTCTATTCGAAAATGATCCAACAACTGTTTGGTCTTTAATTAATAGTATGTTTATAGGGAATATTGCCTTAGTAATAATTAATATTTTACTAGTGGGTGTTCTTGTCAAAATTCTTGATACACCAGCGAAGGTGCTTTATCCAATCATCGTGTTACTAGCTTTCATTGGGACCTATACACTAAGTTATAGTGCTATTGACTTCTTTTTATTGCTAGTTTTCGGATTATTCGGACTCATGCTTAAAGTATTGGATTTTCCAATTGCCCCACTTGTTTTAGCTTTAATTGTTGGAGCGGATATGGAGCAAAACTTCCGAAAGGCCGTATTATCATCTAATGGAAGTATCGACATTTTCTTTGCATCACCAATTTCAATTACACTCATTTTCTTAACGATCCTATCAATTAGCTATCCAGCTATTATAAAGTTCTTTCAAAAACGTAAAGAGAGAAAAAATATCAATATAAATATGTAAGGAAAAAGCCAGTGTTATTTTGTATTTAGCAGAATACACTGGTTTTTTAGGCTCCTGTGATCAGGACATAGGAGCCTTTATATCTTATACCCTCACTCTCACTTCAAAGGAAGTCTTTCCATTTAACGACTCAACTATAATTCTCCCATTATATTTCTCAATAATTTGCTTTACAATATAAAGTCCTTGTCCTCTCACTTGAGTATTTTCCCCTGATTTCGTCGAGTATCCTGGTATGAAGATCTTCGTTAATTCTTCTTTAGATATCTCAGATCCTGAGTTTATTACTCTAAAGATATACTCATCATTTCTTTTCTCACAATACACCTCAATTGATCTATTTTCCTTTGATATCTGTTTAGTCGCATCAATTGCGTTATCAATGAGATTCGATAAAATTTTAACTAAATCAGTTGGTTGGATCAACTCAAATGAAGCGTTTGAGTTATGAAATCGAATATTGATGTTATGACTTTGTGCCGATAGAGATTTTGTTTGAAAAAGAACAGATAATGCTGGATTATTGGATTGAATTGGAATTTTATAGAGTAATTGTGCCTCTTCGCGCATTGAGTTGGAATAATCAATCGCTTCCTGCTGCTTTCCTAGCTTTAACAATCCGTTGAGAACTTGAATGTGATTAGCAAAATCATGTCTTAACGAGCGTACAGATTGTATTAATGAATGAATTTCAGAATGATAGGTCTCTTCTGTGTCATCCACTTGTTTTTTTAGCTCATGGTTATACCATTTTTGAATAAGCATGAATGATGATACTAATACGATGATTAACAGTCCACTTAGAATGAAACTTAGAGTGCTATTTTTAACAACAGTATGATCAATTCGGTCCAGCATCGTTGTTTCGATATCAATGCTTAGAAAGCCTATGGTTTCCCCAGTTTTATTTACAATTGGTGCTCCAGCTGAAATATATTCTCCATAATGAGGATCATTAATCTTCCCTGTAAAGTAAGGATGACCAGCATATGCCTCTTTAATTTGATCGAGAGGAACAAGACAATCCATGCCTATATCATAATAGTCGCCATCATCTAATGGAAACCCAGCAATCATTACTTTAGGACGTGAAGTGGGATCCTCAAACGACAAAGTGTACACATATAAAGCAGCGATATGATGCTTTGCTTCATTTAACGATTTTCTTATCTTCCAGTAGTCTGTATTTCTTTCTGGATTTTCAAGGAAACGCTCATAAGCCTCTACATCAATCGATTTAGCGATTGAACTTGCCATTTCCATTGCGTTATTTGCTACGGAAACTTCTGCTGCTTTTTTCGCTGTAAAATATGAAACTAGTATGTTAAGAGTAATTAAGCATAGAAGGATTGTTATCGATAGGAAAATGATAAATTTAATTTTTTTGTTTTGCTTAATAATTGGAACCTCCTATCGTCTATTATACTAATAACGAAATTCTACATAATTATACAAGATACTACAATAGGAAGGTATGAGCACGACAAATTTCATCAAATTTATTAATTATATGTAAAATTAGAACATATTGCTAAATACAAAAGGATTTTGTTAACTTTTTCAGAATACTATAATAGAAGATAAGGAGAAATTCACCCTAGGAGGATAATCATGTCTCAATATGAAGCAATGCATCCAAAACTCGGTCGAGTTATTGAAAATATTGAAAATGTAATGGTAGGAAAACGTGATGTTAGTATTCTAAGTCTTGTGGCCATTCTTGCTGGAGGCCATGTGTTGCTAGAAGATGTTCCAGGTGTCGGAAAAACGATGATGGTTCGTGCTCTTTCAAAATCGATAGGAGCAGAATTTAAGAGAATTCAGTTTACACCAGACTTACTTCCCTCGGATGTGACGGGAGTTTCTATTTATAATCCAAAAGAATTGAAATTTGAGTTCCGTGAAGGACCTATCTTTGGAAATATCATCTTAGCAGATGAAATCAATCGTACTTCTCCAAAAACGCAGTCCGCATTGTTAGAAGGAATGGAAGAAGGAAGCGTTACTGTTGATGGTACAACGAGAATTCTTGCGAAACCATTCTTTGTAATGGCTACACAAAATCCAGTTGATTATGAAGGAACATATCCGCTTCCGGAAGCGCAGTTGGATCGCTTTTTATTCAAGTTGAGGATGGGATACCCAACTAAAGCAGAAGAGTTTGAAGTGTTAACATTAGCAGAAAGAGAAAGACCTATCTATAAAATAGATAGTGTAATCAGCAAAGAAGAATTAGCTGAGTTACAAAATGAAATTCAGTTTGTCTACGTGGATGAAACAATTAAAAGCTATATCATTGAAATAACTGGAAAATCAAGGAAGCATCCATCTGTTTATCTTGGGGCAAGTCCACGTGCATCAATTGCTTTAATGAAGGCAGCACAAGCCTATGCTTTTATTTTAGGTAGAGATTATATTATTCCTGATGATATTCAATACCTTGCTCCATATACGTTAGCACACCGGATTATTTTAAGGTCAGAGGCAAAATTTGAGGGGAAATCTGCTGATGATCTTATACATGAGATTATTTCTAAAACACCAGTGCCGGTTCAAAGGTCTTTAAGTGGTAAATCATGACGTTATTGACGAGACTTAAAGCTGGCTGGAAGGTCTTATCCCTCTTATTTCTTACCTTAGCAGCATTTAGTTATGCGATGTTTCAAGGTGGATTTGTAAGCTGGTTTCTCTTTTATAGCTTTCTACCATTTGCTCTCTATTCTTTCTTATTAATGATCTACCCAATCCGCTCTTTCCAAGTAACCCGGAGGATTAATCAGGAACAATTTTCGGTTGGACAGAGGTTTATTGGTACAATAACGGTTAAAAGATCTTTCCCTTTCCCGTTATTTTATTTACTAGTTGAAGATGAGCTTAATGATAAATTAAAGGTTGCTCAAAAACTTAAAGAGCCTAAAAAACTTTTTTTTCCATGGTTTAAGAAATCGATCTCCTTTAGTTATGCTCTCCTCGAGATGCCACGTGGCGAACACCACTTTAAATCCGTCCGCTTAAGAACAGGGGATTTATTTGGTCTTATTGAAAAGGAAGTCACTTTAGAGGTAGAAAACTATTTTCTTGTTTACCCTTCAACTGTAGATTTAGCCTATCATTCAAATCAAAAACAGTATGAACAAGGATCAGCATCAACATTAACTAAGTATTGGCAGGATTCAACAATGGCTGTCGGTGTAAGGGAATATCAGCCAGGCGATAAATTTGCTTGGATTGATTGGAAAGCTACGGCGAGAAGAGATTCGATTATGACAAAGGAATTTGAACAAATGCAAAGTCATGATGTTGTTGTATTTATTGACCGGTCACAGTCAGAGCTATTTGAATCAATTGTTTCCTATTCCGCATCATTGATTCGCACTATTGTTAAAAGTGGCGCTAGGGTAGGGGTAGTTTCAGTTGGGCAGCAGCAAAAAGTGTTTCCGCTCCAGGCTGATGAGCAACATGTAAGCAGCATCTTTTATCATTTGGCAAAAGTTGATTGTGATAGTCAAACACCTTTTTCTTCTGTTCTTGGAGGGAGCTTTTTAAATACGGAAATGAAACAAGTTACCAGTATTCTTGTTACTTCAACTCTAAACTTAGAGGTCGTAAGAAAGCTCGAGTTTTTATCAGCTCGTCAGCAGACATTTATTTTATATTTTGTTAAAGAGAAGCATCACGGGCTTTCAAAAGAAGAGTCTGTATTAGTTGAAAGATTGAAGCAACGTCAAGTTCATGTAAATGTAGTAATAGAACAGGATGCAAATAAGCGTTTTAAAGAGGTGAATATCTAGTGACAACACCTAAGGACCAAGAAGGGATATCTGTTACTCTTCTATATTATCTGTTTGCATTTATCCTGCTATGGGAATGGTTAAGGCCTCTTGGAGAATTTACTGATACAGCGAACACATTTATTTTCGTGTTTTTTATTGCTGTTAGTTTTGTAATGACATTTTTCAGATTGCGTTGGTTCATCACATTCCCGGTAAAAATGCTCATTATTTTGTTTATGCTTCACGGGTTATATTTTGAAGGAATGTTTTTTAGTTTTCTTTGGGTAAAGGATTTAATTGGTGATATTGCCTTCAATCTTTCGTTAGTACCAAGTGCAGAATGGATGGGGATGACTTCATCTTTTCGTTCATTGTTATTTTTTATTTTGCTTTGGTTACTTGTTTATTTAATTCATTATTGGATTCTTTTTCAAAAGAGAATTTTCTTTTTCTTTGTGTTAACGCTCCTTTATATTACAGTGTTGGATACCTTTACTCCATACGATGCATCCTATGCAATTGTTAGAGTTGTTTTAATAGGTTTCTTTATGCTTGGTCTCCTGTACTTTGATCGATTAAAGAAACTGGAGAATTTAAAAATGAAAAAGCTAGCTTCCCTTAGATGGATAATGCCACTACTTGCTTTTATAATGCTTTCGATGATTCTAGCCATTTTAGCTCCTAAGGCATCACCTCAGTGGCCTGATCCAGTTCCATATATTACAGCTGTTGGGCGAGAAGATGAGGGTGGAACTGGTACGAAAAAAATTGGGTATAGTCCAAATGATGAAAATTTAGGAGGATCATTCGTAGGAGATGATACTGAAGTTTTCACCCATATATCTAGTGATCGACATTATTGGCGAGTGGAATCCAAGGATGTTTATACAGGGAAGGGATGGGAGGCTTCCGACCCTGATGCAGAACGTGAATTAATCACATCAATTCAAGATGAAGTTATTTGGACAGATGAGCGTGTAGAGACAAAAAGTTTGGAATCGACCGTTACAATAAATGAGGAATACCGTTATTTGCATGTTATTTATCCTTTAGGTTTAACAGCTATAAGCACAGAGGTAAATTTACCAATTTACCTAAACCGAAATACAGAGTTAATCTCCCCTTTTCAGAAGCAGGGTGACGGATCTAGAGAGGAATTTCTAACTTATCAGGTTGAGTATGAACTTCCCTCTTATCCATTAAATGAGATGAAAAAAGCACAGGTTTTTGAAAATGTACCTGAAGGGTTTGTTGAAAGATACACACAATTACCTGAAACATTACCTGAACGGGTAAGAGAACTTGCTGTATCTCTTACAGAAACAGAATCTAATCAATATGATAAAGTGAAGGCGATTGAAGACTACTTAGGAAGGCCGGAATTTACGTATGATAAAGAAGATGTGGCCATTCCTGAAGGTGAGCAAGATTATGTAGATCAATTTCTCTTTGAAACATTCAAAGGTTATTGTGATAATTTTTCTACTTCTATGATCGTTTTATTAAGATCACTTGATATTCCTGCAAGATGGGTGAAAGGATATACAGAAGGTGACTTTGTTCAAACTGTAGAGAACAGTAAAAGTGAATATCAAGTTACAAATAATAATGCCCATTCGTGGGTTGAAGTGTATTTCGCTGGAGTAGGATGGGTCCCATTTGAACCTACTAAAGGCTTTGTAAATCCTTATGATTTGGTAAGTGATTATAAAGATACGCCTGGTCAGGAAGAGATAGAAGAGGAGGAACCTGTTGAAGAAGAAGAAAAGGAGCCTGAAACAACTCCAGAAAAGCCTGAACAAACTAACTCAGAAACATCTTCTTCTACAAGTGATTTCTTTGGTCTCTTTAGTCTGCGTCTAGGGAGTACCGGTTTATATGGCATTATGATTGTTACAGCAATACTCGCTTTTGTGATTTTTAAATCTAGGATGAAATGGATACCGAAACTCATCATTTTAAAATATAAAAATCGTAACGATGATCAAGTGTTCTTTCAAGCTTATGAATCACTATTAAAACAATTTGCCCGCCGTGGTATTAAAAGAAAAGAAGGTCAAACCTTGCGGGATTATGCTCGTTATATTGATCGATATTTTCATATGGTCCATATGACAGCCTTAACGGAAAACTATGAAAGAGCATTGTATCGACGAGATGATGCAAAAGAAGAATGGAATAAGTCAATTGAATTGTGGGAAAATTTAATTAAAAGGACATCATCTTGACCAATTGTATAAGAGATTGATAGAATAGAAAAAATTAATAGACCCTTCATATATCCTCGATAATATGGTTCGAGAGTCTCTACCGGGTAACCTTAAAACACCCGACTATGAAGGCAGAATGAGTTCGAAAGTCAGCTGGATTCTGCCTTCTTTTTATATAAGGAAATTAGACTCTTACCTATAATTGGTGATAAGTCCTGTTTCTTTATTGAAGGTGGATTCAGTTTTTTTGCTATATAGACATATTAGTAAGTATTTCTTGGGTTATGATACTTTTTGTATGATCTTAATAGTCTTAATAGCATACTAACAATAGTGCATGAAAATACGATGAGGTGACGATGGTGGCAAACATTCATGAAATGGTAGTAGTTTTAGACTTCGGTAGTCAGTATAATCAATTAATCACAAGACGTATTCGTGAATTTGGTGTATACAGTGAGTTACACCCTCACACATTGACGGCTGAAGAAATTAAAAAAATGAATCCTAAAGGAGTAATCCTATCAGGTGGGCCGAACAGTGTTTACGGTGAAAATGCTTTTGATTGTGATGAGGCTATCTTTGATTTAGGCATCCCTGTATTAGGGATTTGTTACGGTATGCAGTTGATGACTCATAAGCTTGGCGGAAAAGTAGAACCTGCAGATCACCGTGAATATGGAAAAGCAACAATTGATATTCATGGAAAACCAGCATTATTTGCAGAGTTACCGGAACAACAGGTTGTATGGATGAGTCACGGTGACTTAGTTAAAGAAATTCCTGAAGGATTCCATGTAGATGCTACGAGTACATCTTGTCCATTTGCTGCAATGAGTAATGAAGACCGTAAGTTTTATGGTGTTCAATTCCATCCAGAGGTACGTCACTCTGAATATGGTAATGACTTATTGAAAAACTTTGTTTTTAACATTTGTGGTTTTGCTGGTAACTGGTCAATGGAGAATTTCATTGAAATGGAATCAGATAAAATCAAACAAAAAGTAGGCAATAAAAAGGTGCTTTGTGCGTTAAGTGGTGGTGTTGATTCTTCAGTTGTTGCCGTGTTAATTCACAAAGCGATTGGTGATCAACTAACATGTATCTTTGTAGACCATGGACTGTTACGTAAAAACGAAGCTGACAGTGTTATGAAAACATTCACTGAAGGTTTTAATATGAATGTTATTAAAGTTGACGCAAAAGATCGCTTTATGAATAAGTTAAAAGGCGTTTCAGATCCAGAGCAAAAACGTAAAATTATTGGTAATGAGTTCATCTATGTATTTGATGACGAGTCAGCTAAATTAGAAGGAATCGAATTTTTGGCACAAGGTACTCTTTATACAGATATTATTGAGAGCGGAACAGCAACAGCTCAAACGATTAAATCTCACCATAACGTTGGTGGGCTACCAGAAGATATGGAATTCGAACTTATTGAACCTCTAAATACATTATTTAAAGACGAAGTTCGTGCATTAGGAACGGAACTTGGTATTCCAGATGAAATCGTTTGGAGACAACCATTCCCAGGTCCAGGATTGGGAATTCGTGTTCTAGGTGAAATTACGGAAGAAAAACTAGAGATTGTTCGTGAATCAGACTATATTCTACGTAATGAAATTAAAAAAGCTGGATTAGATCGTGATATTTGGCAGTACTTCACGGTCCTACCTGATATTCGTAGTGTTGGTGTAATGGGTGATGCTAGAACTTATGATTACACGATTGGTATTCGTGCAGTTACATCAATCGATGGAATGACTTCGGATTGGGCAAGAATTCCTTGGGATGTACTTGAAGTGATTTCGACAAGAATTGTAAATGAAGTAAAGCACATTAATCGTGTAGTTTATGATATTACAAGTAAACCACCTGCTACTATTGAGTGGGAGTAAAAAACGAACGAAACGAACATTATTTTGAATAATGTTCGTTTTTTGTATTGACGAAAAAACGATACACTGATAAAATAAAAAAGTAATCAATATAGTCGAAATACGTCGTATAATGTCGAGGATATGGCTCGAAAGTTTCTACCAAGCTACCGTAAATGGCTTGACTACGAGGTATTAATAGCAGAGGTAACTACTGTTTGTTACCGGCCATTAATATTTTCAAAGTCAAGCGCTCACGTATAGGTGTGCGCTTTTTTATTTGGAAATATTACTGGGGGACAATGTATTTGGTAGTAAAAGCTTTTGAACTAATACTGAGGAGGAACACCTATTTATGAAGAAGTTTTTTCAGTTTGATGAATTAGGTACAAATTATCGACGTGAAATTATTGGTGGTTTAACAACGTTCTTATCAATGGCTTATATTTTATTTGTTAATCCTAACACATTAGCAATGACTTCAATTCCAGATCTACCTGCAGAAATGCGAATGGATACAGGAGCTATCTTCACAGCAACTGCTATTGCTGCGGCTGTAGGTTCGTTGTTAATGGGTCTTATAGCCAAATATCCAATTGCTTTGGCGCCGGGTATGGGGTTAAATGCATTTTTCTCATTCACAGTTGTCTTAACAATGGGAGTACCTTGGCAAACAGCTTTATCAGGGGTTTTAGTATCAGGACTTATTTTTATTCTTCTTACTTTATCAGGTCTTCGTGAAAAGATAATTAACTCAATTCCAGCTGAACTAAAGTTTGCTGTTGGTGCCGGAATTGGATTATTCATAACATTTGTAGGTTTTCAAGGTGCAGGCATTATTGTTAATAATGATGCTACTTTAGTTGGGTTAGGTGACTTCACTGATCCTCAAACACTTTTAGCTATATTCGGTATTATTGTGACCGTTATTTTAATGGTTCGTGGAGTAAATGGTGGTATCTTCTACGGAATGCTAATTACAGCAATTGTAGGAATGATCTTTAATCAAATTGCTGTTCCGACAGAAATTGTTGGTCAAATACCAAGCTTAGCGCCAACGTTTGGACAAGCATTTATGAACTTAGATCAAATCTTTACTGTTCAAATGTTAGTTGTTATTTTGACATTCTTATTCGTAGATTTCTTTGATACAGCTGGAACACTTGTTGGAGTAGCTAATCAAGCTGGTTTAATGAAAGATAATAAGTTACCTAGAGCAGGAAAAGCATTATTCGCAGATTCAGCTGCAACAGTTGTAGGTTCTATCTTAGGAACATCAACAACAACTTCATATATTGAGTCTTCTGCGGGAGTAGCTGCTGGAGCTCGTTCAGGTTTCGCATCAGTCGTAACTGCGGTACTATTCTTATTGGCTTTATTCTTCTCACCACTTTTAGGAGTTATTACTTCAGCAGTTACTGCACCTGCATTAATAATTGTAGGGGCACTAATGGTTTCGTCTCTAGGACAGATTGACTGGAAACGATTTGAAATTGCTGTACCAGCATTCTTAACGATTATTACAATGCCTTTATCTTATAGTATTGCAACAGGTATTGCGGTTGGATTCATCTTCTATCCAATTACAATGATCATGAAGGGTAGAACAAAAGAAATTCACCCGGTTATGTACGGATTGTTTGTCATCTTTGTACTATATTTTGTATTCTTAGCTTAATAATAGGAAAAAGAAGAGGGGGGACCCTCTTCTTTTTTTGTATAATTTATTTTAATGAAAAATGTTGACTCTAATCTTTTTTGTTGTTATAGTAATAAAAGTCATTCGACGAGGTCATATTAACTTTTAGTCGAATGAAAGTTTTTTAAAAAACATGTTGACTTAAAACGAGTTGATGTGTTAAATTAATAAAGTCGCTTCTGAGAGAGCGGCATTAAATGATCTTTGAAAACTAAACAAAACCGAGCGTGCCAACGTTAATTTCGATTAACAAAACAACGTACTATATAGT
>NZ_NUMC01000114.1:0-8747 GCF_002577655.1 Bacillus sp. AFS040349
GCTTATTCCTGTCTCGATTCCCGGGTGAATAGCAATTATTCCTGCGATTTGGGCAATTTACACTCAGTTCCTGTTAATAGAGCACAAACTAAAAAAGAACCCAACACAAATGTGCTAGGTTCCCTATTATTTTTATTCTTCTTCAACTAACGTTTTTTTACGACGCACCTTGCTTAATGCTTCATATACGATTGGCACGATAACAAGCGTTAATAACGTTGAACTTGTTAAACCACCAATTACCGTTACACCAAGGTCTTTTGAGATCATCCCGCCGCCTTCTAGTCCTAGTGCTAGTGGGATGAGGGCACCGATTGTAGCAATTGCTGTCATGAGGATTGGACGAAGACGAGTAGTACCCGCTTCTAAAATGGCCTCACGTGTGCTTAAGCCTTCTTTCTCCTTGTGGATAACGCGGTCAATTAATACAATCGCGTTTGTTACAACGATACCGATAAGCATTAGAGCACCAATCATTGAGTTAACACTTAATGTTTCACCAGCAATTAATAAGCCGACAAGAGCACCGATTACTGTAAACGGTAAGGAGAACAGAATCGCGAATGGTGCTAGTGCTCCACCGAAAGTGATAACTAAGATCAGATAAACGATCGCAATCGCTGCTAACATGGCTAAACCTAATTGAGTAAATGATTCTTGGATGTCCGCTGATACCCCACCCATATTTACTTCAATTGTTGACGGAAGTTCTAAATCGTCTACCTTTGTTTGAACATCTGTTGAAACTTTTGCAACATCATCTGTTGTGATTTCACCTGAAACTGAAACATAGATTTTTCCATCACGTCTTGTGACAGTATTTGATGTTTCACCTTCTTGTACGTCAACTACATCACCAATTTTCACTCCTGTTCCAAGTGGAGATTGAATGGTTTTTTCTGTTAAATCATCAACATTTTCATACGTTTCTTCATCAACTTGAAGATACACATTTAGGTCTTCACCGTCTTTTTCAACTGTTGTTAATACTGGACGTTCTCTTGTTGGGTTAAGCGCCATACCGATTTGAGCTGCTGTTAATCCGTACTTACTTAACTCTTCTTGATTAGCTACAAATGTGTACTCTTCATATGTTTCTGACATACTTGATTCTACATTTTTAAGAGAATCATTGTTTTCCATAATCTCTTGGATATCTGCTACAACAGGCTCAATGTCTTCCATGCTGTTGCCATAAACATACATTGTAATTGCATTGCTAGATCCCATTGAAGCAAAGTCTTGTGAAGCCCATTCTCCCCCACCAGCTGCTACTTCAATTAAATCTTCAACAACTTGTTCTTTTTCTTCTGCAAATTCAGGTGTGTCATCTTCATAAAGAATGAAGAACATCGCACTGTTTGTATCACCAGGATTCATTGGGTTTTCACTACCAAGTGAATATTGTACTGTTTTCACATGTTCTCTATCCAAGAAGAATTCTTCAGCACTTAAAGCTGCTTCTTCTGCTTGCTCTCTTGTTTCACCTGGCTCTGGTTTGTACGTAACGATCATCATTTTTTCTTCTTCAGATGATAAGAAACTAACCCCGATAACCGGAACTAAGAATAAACTTCCTACTAACATAGCAATCGCAATCAAGGATGTAATGATCTTGTGGTTCAACGTCCAATTTAGAATTGAACGATAAGCACCTGTCATTTTGCCTGGTTTGTGTTCGTCATGTTGCTTTAATTTTTTGCTTTCACCATATAAATTTTTCTTAAATAAACTGTGCGCCATCATTGGTACAATTGTGATTGCAACTAATAATGATGCTAAAAGCGCAAATACCATTGTTAATGCGAATGGTAAGAATAGTTCCCCGATCATTCCTTTTACAAGCGCTAACGGTAAGAATACCGCGATCGTAACGATTGTCGATGACATAATTGGTATGAACATCTCTTTTGTTGCTTCACGAACTAATGCCTTACCTTTTAATTGTTCACCTTTAAGTGACATTCTTCGGTAAATATTTTCAATAACAACGATCGAGTCATCAACAACACGGCCAATCGCAACAGTCATCGCACCAAGTGTCATCATGTTCAGCGTAATACCCATTTGATTTAACAGGATAATCGCGATCAATAATGACAACGGAATTGAAATAATCGAGATTAGTGTTGATTTAATATCTCTTAAGAATAAGAGAATAATCACTACCGCGAAAAGTGCTCCAAATAGTGCTTTACTTAGCATTGTCCCAACAGACTCTTCAATTGGTGTTGCCTGGTCAAGTGTGTAAACAACATCAAGACCTTCAATTTCATCTTCAAAATCAGCTAATTTTTCTTCAATACCGTTGGCAACATCTACTGTATTAGCGTCTGATGCTTTTACAATTTGAATACCGATTGCTTCTTTCCCATTAGTACGAGAAATCGACTCTGCCTTTCCAACTAATTCGATATCTGCAATTTCGGATAATTTTACAGTTGGCAATTCGATATTAGCTGGCATTTGTGTCTGGGCTTGCTCTGCACCAGCTTGCGGTGACTGATCGGTCATATCAGCTACCTGACCACCTTGTGCCGCTGCCTGTTGATTTCCCTGCACCGAAGGCATAACTGGAATCTCTATATTTTTCAAATCTTCAATTGTTACAATGTTTCCATCGACTACTACAGATTTTTCTGTTTCATCTAACGTTAAAACTCCTAATGGAAAATTAATATCAGAGCCTTGAATAAGACCTTGAACTGTCTCTGCATCTAATCCTAGCTCTGCCATTTTATCTTCTTTAAAAGTAAACTCTACTTCCTCCAACTGTTGACCAGATACTTGAACAGAAGAAACACCTTCAACCCCTTCTAAAGCAGGGATGATTTCATCTTCAACAACAGTGGTAAGCTCTGCAAGTGATTGATCTTCATTCGCAATACTTAAAGCTAAAATAGGGAATGCATTTAAACTAATTCTTGAAACACTAGGTTCATTAACGCCATCAGGAAGTTCAATATCAATTAATGCATCATTTAATTCATCTTCAGCTTCATCCATATTTTTTTCAAATCCGTATTCAATTTGAAGAGAAGATGCATTTTGCATAGAGTTTGAGCTAACAACATTCACTCCATTTAAATTTTGAACAATCTTTTCAATTGGTTCTGTGACATGATCAGCGACTTCTTCAGGAGTAGCCCCTGGATAAATGGTTGTAACTGAAATAATCGGGGTATTAATATTCGGGATTGTTTCAAGCTTCATGTTTAATCCGGAATATAGCCCAGCTACTGTTATAATTATTGTAAGCAGCCATACAGCAAATTTGTTTTTCAATACAAAATTAATTATGCTATTCATAACATCCTCCATTTTTTAGAATCTAATTGACTATCGGGTCACAATAATTAATAATATAAATGACTAGTCAGTCAGAGTCAACGAACATTTTGTTAATAAACTTTAATTTTTTTGTAAATGTTTTTATATCAAGCTATAAAAAACTCAATATAGAGGCTAAGTCTTTTGTAGTAAGGAGGTCAAAATGAAGGAAAAGGAAAAGAAAATTATTGAGGCCGCCGTTAGTATTTTTGCCACAAAAGGATATTCCGCTACATCGATTCAAGAAATTGTTGATGCTTGCGGAATTTCAAAAGGCGCTTTTTACTTATACTTTAAATCGAAGGATGCCCTACTTCTGGCAGCATTTAAGTATCAATTTCAATTAATTCAATCTAAAGTCGATTCCGTACCGATTAAAGATTTATCCCCTCGTGATGCATTTGTTCTTCAGCTAAAAACTCAGCTAGAAGAAATTCAAAAAAACAAAGAATTTATTATTATGCAAACACGTGAACAAGCAATACCAATAAATTCTGAGATTGAGGACTTTATTAAGAAAATGACTCAAAATATTGGGAGATTTTATCATAGATCTCTTCACGCTATTTATGGCTCAAAAATTGACCGTTATATTTTCGATTTAAATATGATTCTACAAGGTATTGTTCAATCGTATTTAAAACTGATTATTCTTGATTTAGGACAATTTGATCTTCAGAAGTTAGCAGTCTTTGTTTTAAGACGAGCTGATGATTTAGTAGAAGGCTACTTAAAATCAGATGAAGAACCAATATTATCAGATGAATTTGTCTGTCAGTTAACAGAGCAATACCCGGAGTTAACGAAGGAGGATTTAGTCAGAGAAATTTCACTGGTGAAAAATAAGATTGATAATGAAGCTTTTTTAATCACACTAGATGTAATTGAAGAAGAAATAAAGGGAGATTCACCGCGTTTACCCGTGATCAAAGGAATGTTAAGCAATATAAAAAACGCCCCTGGTTTAGAAGAATTAAATTCTGTCATTGAGCACTACTTTAAGCTGTAAAATAGAAAAAGGGATGAGCCATGCTCTTCCCCAATTTCCCTTACATTCATCCAATCGTTTCATTTTCGCGATCTGTTCCCTCCCCTGAATCTTCCTTCAACACAGTTGCAAACATACATAAAAAAATCCCCTTAAGCAAGGAGACTCGATTATGTATGCGACACAATCAGTTCAAGTGTCCCATCTACGATCATTTCTTTTGTATTGGCTGTTACTAGAAAATGGTCACCCTTTTGAAGCGAAAGTGTTTCTTCCTTTGTTTTTACAGACCCTTGTCCATTAATTACACTGCACAAGAGAAACGGTGCTTCTTTTTTATGTTTATATTCATCAACAACATTCCATTTATAAACAGAAAAGTACTCTTCTTTTACAAATGTCGTAATCATCGTTGATCTATTTTCTTCAATATGAGTTTTTACTTGATTCACATCGTCTGGGACAGTTGTCACTTGAATAGCCTTTGATAGGTGCAGCTCTCTTTTCTCACCATTTTGATCAACACGGTCATAATCGTACACACGATAAGTTGTATCAGAGCTTTGCTGTGTTTCCAACACAAGTGTTCCTTCACATAACGCATGAATGGTCCCGCTTGGAACATAAAAAAAGTCACCCGGCTTAATTTTCACTCTTCTTAACAAGTCCTCCCAACGACCAGAATGAATCATCGTGACCAGCTCTTCCTTTGTACGGGCATGATGGCCAAAAATCATTTCGGCTCCTTCTTTACAATCGATAATATACCAGCACTCTGTTTTGCCTAGTTCGCCATTTTCATGTTCTTTCGCATATGTATCGTCCGGATGAACTTGTACACTTAAGTCTGCTTTAGCATCTAGTATTTTCGTTAATAGAGGAAAGCGATCGCCTCTTATATGTCCAAAAAGCTCTTGGTGGTTTTCCCATAGCCAACTTAATTCCTTTCCTGCAAAGAGTCCATTTTGAACGGTACTATTTCCATTAGGATGTGCACTAATTGCCCAACACTCTCCAGTATGTTCACTCGGAATATCGTACCCGAAGGAATCTCTCAATGTTGTTCCACCCCAAATTCGTTCTTTAAAAACAGGCTTTAATTTTAGTAGCTCTACCACACAATTTCCTCCTTATCATACTAGTTCGTAATTACACTCATTAAAAAACAGACAAATAGTAAAAAGGGCTTATTTTCATTATAAGATAGGAGATAGCAATCTGGAAACAGATTCCTTAAAACGAATGGTCTTCGAACGTTGATGATAAGCTTCTAGTGTGTACTCCCTTGACTGCAAAACATCATGTTGAAACTCTTCTGATAGCTTTCTAGCAAGATCTTCATCATAAATAAACGCATTTACCTCAAAATTCAATTTGAAGCTTCTTACATCAATATTTGCTGTTCCAACTGAGGCAATTTCATTATCTACTACAATCATTTTGGCATGAATAAAACCATTGTCATATATGTACACCTTTGCACCTGAATTTAATAATTCGGCAACATATGAAAGGGTGGCCCAGTACACAAATGGATGATCAGGCTTATTCGGAATCATAAGCTGCACTTCAATTCCTGATAAACAGGCTATTTTTAACGCATCAAGCAGGCTAGCATCAGGAATAAAATAGGGTGTTTGAATACAAACGGATTTTTTTGCGGTAGAAATCATCTTGATATAGCCATTTTTAATTTGTTCCCATTCAGAATCAGGACCGCTCGTCACAATTTGCAAGCTGCTGTTTCCAACTGCCGTAACAGGTTCAGGGAAAAGCTCCTGTGAATAAGCAATTGTCCGCTTTTCTGTTGCTTGATTCCAATCAAGAATAAACCTTGCTTGAATCGCATGTACCGCTGTTCCTTGAATTCTTAAGTGTGTATCACGCCAGTAACCGAATGAAGGATCAAGCCCTAAATATTCGTCACCCACATTAAAGCCACCTACATACCCTGTTTTACCATCAATAATGACAAGCTTCCGATGATTACGATAATTCAAACGCAAATTTATCCATCTTAGCTTTGAAGGAAAAAACACCTCCACCTCTCCTTCTGCAGCACGAAGCTCTTTGAAAAACGATTTTCTTAATCCTCTCGAGCCAAGATCATCATATAAAACTCTTACTTTAACACCCTGGGCTGCCTTCTTCGTTAAAGCCGCAACCAGCTTTTTACCAAGTTCTCCGTTTTTCAAAATATAATATTGTAAATGAATGTGATCGGTCGCCTCTTCAATATCCTTGAACAATTGGGAAAACTTCTCATTTCCATCTGTAAAAATATCAACAGAGTTATCTTCTGTTAACACCGCATCATTGTTAATAACCTGCATATTAATCAGCTGCTTATGCTGCTTTGCCGTTTCACTTTGAAAAGCAAATGTATTTTTGCGTATATCTTCAAGCTGATTGGCCAACAGTTTTTCAATTCCAAGCTTTTTCCGGTCTTCCCATTGAAACATGTGGTATCGACTTAAATTTTGACCAAAAAGAAGATAAAGCACAAATCCTAAAACCGGAATAAAAAAGAGAACAAGCAACCACGCCCATGAAGACGGCGCATCTCTTCTTTCTCTAAAAATCATCACAATCGCAAATAAAATATTCAAAACAATAATAAATCCAAGCAATATTGATACAATATTCATGTATATTCCTCTCATCTACAAATGATCTTTTCACACATAGTATATCGTGAAACAATGGTAAATGTTGTATGTTTTAGTGTTAATTTTCTTCAAAAAAAGAAATGTCTAAGAAATTTCAATTTAATATGTAATAACCACTGTGAGAACAACCCTCACTATGTTAAAATACTTCTTAATGAATTTTCAAAATATTATTTCCCATAGAGGTGAAAAGATAGGATCATGAATGAATTAGCACAAGCTTTAAACCAAGCAATCAAAGAAGATAATGAACATGTCTATCATATGTTATCCCAGCTTGGAAAGGAAATGTTCTATCCAAAGGGAATTTTAAGTCAATCAGCTGAAGCAGGCAAAAAAGCTCACCGCTTCAATGCAACAATCGGAATTGCAACAGAAGGCAATCAACCAATGCATTTCACTCACTTGCAAAACCTTTTTGGAGATCGTGTAGCACCAAAAGACTTGTATCCATATGCCCCACCGCAAGGGAAAGAAGAATTACGAAAAGTATGGAAAGAAAAAATCTTAAAAGATAACCCAAGTGTAAACAGTGATGTAGTTGGTTCGCCAATCGTTACAAACGCTTTAACACACGGTTTAAGTATTGTTGCTGACTTATTCGCTGATGAAGGCACTCCGGTTATTGTGCCTGATAAATTCTGGGGTAACTACAACTTAACATTCAAAGTTCGCCGTGGTGCAAATGTTGTGACATTCCCATTATTTAATGCAGAAAACGGCTTTAATACTCAAGCATTAAAAGAAACAATCTCTGCTCAGAAATCTTCTGGCAAAGTTATTGTTCTTTTAAACTTCCCGAACAACCCAACTGGTTACACACCACTTGAGTCTGAAGCAAGAGAAATTGCCGCAGTTTTAACAGAAGCTGCAGAGGAAGGCTTAAATGTTGTTGTCTTAATTGACGATGCATATTTCGGCTTATTCTATGAAGATTCTATGAAAGAATCCATTTTCAGCTACTTAGCAGATACTCACGAACGCATTTTAGCTGTAAAAGTAGACGGTGCAACAAAAGAAAACTATGTATGGGGCTTCCGTGTTGGATTCATCACATATGCAAGCAAAAGTGCCGCGATCTTAAACGCACTCGAGCAAAAAACAAAAGGGCTAATCAGAGGAACCATCTCAAGCAGTTCTCACCCATCTCAAACATTGATTCTAGAATCACTAAAATCAAATGAATTCGCGGTAGAAAAAGAACAAAAATTTGCATTGATGAAAAGTCGTGCAGATAAAACAAAAGAAGTTTTGGCAAAAGAAGAATACCAAAAATACTGGACTTACTACCCATTCAACTCTGGCTACTTCATGTGCCTAAAACTTAACGGAATCGATGCCGAAGAACTCCGCCTACACCTACTAGACAAATACGGAGTAGGAACCATCTCAATCAACTCAACAGACCTTCGCATCGCCTTCTCATGCGTAGAAGCAGATGACATCGAAGAACTATTTGATTTGATTGCACAGGGAGCTGCGGATTTAGCGTAGGTTTTTATGGTGCCTGTCACTTCCCGAAGTTTGTCGAAAACCCTCACATCCTAGATTGGATAGGTGAGGGTTTTTTTGTGCTTGTTTTGAAGCATAGATACATTGTATGTATTCGGAATTTCTAAGGTATAACACGTTCGAACAGGTTCCTGTCCCAATACCCTCCGAATCGGGACAGAAATTCACTCATAGCTCTGGCGTTTGTCCCAATACCTCCTGAATCGGGACAGAAATCCACTCATTGCACTAGCGTTTGTCCCGATACC
>NZ_NUMC01000115.1:0-34839 GCF_002577655.1 Bacillus sp. AFS040349
AGAAGTTTTGACAATACGTGTCATCGCAGAGGGAGTGGAAAATGAAAAGCAGTTGAATATATTAATAGACAAAGGATGTGACCAAATACAAGGCTATTATTTTAGCAAGCCTTTAACTCCTGAGGAATTCATTCTTAGATTTGGACAAGAATTGAAAAAGAGAAATAGTGTTGCGCCTTCAATATAGTATAAAGCCCCTAGATTTAGGGGTTTTTTCAATTTTAATGAGAAAAATAATAAATAAAACTAGTAAAATGCGTGTCCTTTATCCAATCTTTTCTAGCATTTAGAGAATAGATTAATAGCAAAGAGAGAAAGACAAACAAAACAATGCTAGCATGAGAAATAAAACATCTGTTTTTCTCTCTTTAAATACTAAAAGGGAGATGATTCTTTTGGGTAAGAAGAAAAACATGGAATATGGTAAATGCTACTGCTGGGGTTACAAAAAATACGACGTGGAGTTAGACTTTAAAAAAGATGATAAGAAAGATTATGATTATGGGAAGTACGATAAGAAAGATTACGATTATAAGAAGTATGATAAGAAAGATTATGATGATAAAAAGTATCATAAGTATGACAAAAAGAAAAATCATCATGATAGAAAATGCGATTATGGTTATAAGCATGATAGAAAGGATTACAAAAAGCATGACAAGAGATGTAAATGCTGTAACGAATGGTATTAGAGTATAAGTAGAAATTAGCATAACAAAATGAAATGTAAACGTTTTATATAAGAACTGGAAAAGTTCAACAGATATGCTGGTTAATCTGTTGAACTTTTTTAATTTCTTATTAAATGCTTATTCATCTTTCTCTCTATAGGAAGCTAAAGGACCCTCGAACCAAATCACCTGTGAAAGCCGAATATGTAATGCGCGATCATCTAAATTAATTTGAACATGATCCACTGCCACTCCAGCCACTTCACCTTCCACCCGACCAGCCGTTGTTACTAAAGCAATTTTTTGACCTTGATGTCTACTTATATGTTGAACAAATACCGGGTCTAAGTTTGTTGAATAATTAGTTGGTTGTGGTATACCGGTAATCGGATAGATAGGTGAATGAGCTGCAGGCTGATGATGAACATAGCCAGGTTGATCAATAGGGTTTTGAATATATGGCACTTTATCGTGAGAATGATTTACGGACATAAAAACACTCCTTAGAGGGGGATTTGTCCTTAATTAATATGAGACAAGTGTACGTTCTATTCATGAATTTTAAGGTGCCTATTTAAAAGTATACATTTTGTAAACGTTTGATTTGGATAAACTACTATCTTCGTATTTGATAATAATAAAAAATATAAAAATTTTAATTAACACGCTACTCTTTCGTCAATTTCTTATATATATACTATGAAAATACTAAGAAAGGGTAGTGATTAACATGGCAAAATATCGAATGGTACGTACTGAATTTTGGATGAATACAATGGATTTTGAGGAGATGACTTGGGAGGAGATGTATTTTCAGCTTTATTTACTAACAAATCCACATACGACTCAAATTGGAATCTATAAAATTACGAAAAGGCAAATTGCTTTTGAAATGCGTATTTCAATTGACAAAGTACATTCATTATTGGAAAGATTTATTCATCAATACAAGTTAATAAGCTATAACTCAGAAACGACAGAAGTCGCGATAAAGTACTGGGGGAAATATAATTTACATAAAGGTGGTAAGCCGATCATGGATTGTATTTATTCTGAGTTAAAAGAGGTAATAGACACTTCGCTTATTTCTTACGTATCAGAAAGCATTCCAAAAGAGGAAATTCGCAGATTATATGAATCATTTTGTAGGGAAGACAATGACCATGATATAAATCGTAAAAACCTCGACATAGGCGACAAAGTTAACGATACGTTCACGAGTCGTGATACGATTCGTGGACAAAAAGAAAAAGAAAATAAAAAAGAAAATAAAAAAGAAAATAAAAAACAACAACATAATGCTTATGTCCCAAAGGATACTTCATACAAAGCTATTGATATGCAAGAAATTATTGAGTTTTGGGACCGTAACGGATTTGGTTATTCCAACGCAAATGGTAAAAATGAATTATTGTTTTGGCTAGAGCATTCAGGCTATTTGTATCCTAAAGACTGGGTAATAAAGGCTATGGCTATAGCTTCTTCAAACAATAAGCGAAAGCTAAGCTATGTTGTTGGAGTTTTAAAAAACTGGGAAAATGAAGACTTTCTTAGGGTTGAGGAAATGAATAGCTGTCAGAAAAAGCACAAAACTTTACATAAGCAAACAGATTTTTTTCTTACTAAAAGGGCATTTCCTAAGGAATTTGTATTTGATATAACAGCAGGTGAAGAGTAAAACGGATGATAAAAAGTAATGATTTAAGGCAATCAGAAGTATATTAGGTTTGATTTATAGAGACAAATCATCAAAAGCTGAAAAATGATGAAAAGAGGAATAGAATCTGTTCTATTCCCCTTTTGTCAATAGCCCTATATTGATCTGTTTTTTAAAAAAGATTGTGTGAAGATGTTTATTCTGCCTTATGCTCAACAATGTAAGTAAGCATTGTTGTAATATCTTTTCGATCATCTTCACTCATTAACTTATCTGGGTATTTCTCAATTCGGTCATTTAAACGTTTTAGAGCATCATAGGCTTGATAATCAAATAACCAAGATAAGAAACTAAATTTGTTTTCTCTTTTTCTTTCTAAGTTACGTTCGGCAATTTCTAATTGTGCTAGAATCGAAACTTTAACACCTTTCTTCGCATCAGAATCCTGAACTATCTTTTTCGTGTTATCAATTGTTGCAGCTTGAACAAGTATTTCTGTTATTTTAGTTTCTTCAATGTTTCCTGCACTGTCTGTTGAACGGTAAGAAAGCTTATGTTCACCAGCTTCAAGTGTAATTGCTTCAACATATGGAACCCACTCAGAATCATCAAGGTTATATTCAATCGATTTAACTTCAGATTCCGAATCAGTAGCAGATAATTCAACTGTAACCTCTTCTAAGAAAGAACCGTCTGTAAAGTTTGCTTCTGGAATTTGTATTTCTGTTACTGGAGCTGTTGTGTCAGTTGGTGCAACAACTTCAGAAATACGACCTTCTGCAGCATAGGAAATAGGCTGGCCATTAAAGCTCTTTACAAAGTCAACTGTTGCTTGTAAATCTTCTGGACCTTGTACTGGATTTTCACCTAACGCAGCTAGCAAATATTTGTCATTAGTGTGTGGGTACATATAGTTGTTTACTGTTACAGTGTAAGTTTCATCAGGATTGATCCTTTCTCCATTAGGTAAAAATAAATCAACAACCTGTCCATATTTCCCTAAGGAGCTGTCCCATGTATAGCGGAATCCACTAATGCTAACATCAGGCCCGTAACTGCTAAATTGAGAATTAATAATTTGCCTTAAATCATCGCCGGTTATTTCAAGTTTTACCAATGTATTTCCGAATGGTTGAATATTGAATAACTCATTCCATGTGATGTCACCTGAATTAAGGTCATCACGGATTCCGCCACCGTTCATTAAAGCGAAATCACTATTCATTGAGTATGCCATACCGTCAGCAATTAAATTACCAAGTGCATTATCACCAATTTCCCCTTTAGCTGCATAGCCACCAGTTAATTCAGTTGCAGCTTGACCAATAACTTCATTTAGCTTTGGCCCCACTTGATCAAGATATTTTTCTAGAATCGCGCTTACTTCTGCATCAGGCTCAATATTACTTTGAACAACATCAACAATTTCCGCTGATTTTTTAATAATATCTCCTGTAGATGGATCGATCTCTAAATCAACATCTACAAAGGCTTTCCCATATTCCCAAGCTTGGACAATCAATTTGTTATCAACAACTGCATTTAGTCTTACATGGTTATGAGCTGCAAAGATAACATCGACCGCATCATTTACATTGTTTGCGATATTTGCGATATCACCTGTTGCACGATCATCGCCAGATTGATTTCCAGGAACGTGAGAAAGGACGACAATTGCTTCAACACCTTGC
Source organism: Bacillus sp. AFS040349 (assembly GCF_002577655.1). NCBI lineage: Bacteria > Bacillati > Bacillota > Bacilli > Caryophanales > Bacillaceae > Bacillus > Bacillus sp. AFS040349. The sequence continues at coordinate 4,020 of NZ_NUMC01000115.1, forward strand.
TCTTGCAGTTCAGGAACATATTTATTAATGGCTTCAACTTCATCTGTAAATTCAACATTTTCGTTTCCGTTTGCAATAATCATATTTGGTGTATCCGTTGTTGCAACACCAATAAATCCAATCTTTTCTCCTTCAACTTCTTCGATTGCGTATGGAGGGAGAACTAGTTCGTGTGTATCCTTATATGATACGTTAGCAGCAATCATAGGGAAATCAATTCCATCATAGTTTGCCGTACCATTCGGATGTTCCCCACCATTAATGAGGCGAAGCATCTCACTTACACCCTCGTCAAATTCATGATTTCCAACAGTTCCAACATCAAAGCCAATAGATTCCATAATTTCAACTGTAGGCTCGTCCTGCAATAAAGCTGATACTGGAGAACTTCCTCCAACCATATCACCTGGGTGTACGATTAATGTATTAGGATTTGTTGCTTCACGCTGGCGTAAATAGGCAGCAAGGTAATCTGCTCTCCCGTAATTCACTCCATTAACAGTACCAGTTACATCAATTTTTCCGTGTAAATCATTTACACCTAATAATTGAACTTTAACATTTTCGTTCGGTTCACTATCAGTTGCTGCTGTATAACCGTTTGCTTCGGCTTCTTCGGTGCTTGCAAAGAAAATTCTTTTTTCTACAGGTACGTCTGCCCAGTTCTCAGGAGAAACGTATTCTTTATTATCAGAATTTCCAACATAGCGCAGTAAGCCTTTTCCTTGTTCTCTTGCACGAAACTCGAATGGTAGCTCCATTAATAGATTTTCAGGGTTCCAGATTCCTAGTCCTTCATCTTTTGCTGCTTTAACAGCTGCTTGGAAAGCATTGTAATCTTCTTCAGAACCAACCGGCCAAATAAAATAGGAGGATGCATAGCCTTTGCGTACCATTTCTAAGTTGGTGTTCATGTTATCACTTTTACGAATAACTTGAGCGAGAAGACGACCATATGCATCAGTTGGTTCTTCACCAATTTTTAGTATAATTTCGTCACCAGCTTTTAATAATGTGTTCATGTATGCTTTAGCAGCATTTCCGAAGTCTAATTGATTTTGATCTGCTTCATTTACAACTTTGTGGTAAGTCTCAGGTGTATCCATATTCACATAACGTACTTTAGTCGAACCTAGTACAGGGTTTGTAATATGAATCGTATCGCCATCCACAACACTTTCTACAACTGCTGAATATTCGCCAGCTGCTGTTGGTGGTTCTGGTTGCGTAGCTAATAATGTGAAATCTCCTTGCTTTCTTGGTAGTAGCTGATAAGAATCATACTGACTTAAAATAGCTGTGATTTCATACCATTTACCTTCTTCTATATTCTCAATTCCAACTTCTTCCATAACACGAAGGGTAGTAGAGTGATAGTTTTCGTCCACTAGCGATACATTATAACCACCGCCAGCAGGGGATGAAGGGATTGATTGAACATAACCACTTACTTTTACTAACTTACCTTCAAGTGGTTCTGCTACGGAAGCGTCTTGTAAATCTACTAGAGTAATAGATTGTGCTGCAGGAACTGAACTACTTTCTTCAATGGATTCAATAGAGGTTGGTACAATTTCTGTTAAGCCTCTATATCCAGTAATTGATCCTGTTACACGAACTTTTTTACCTTCTGTAAGCTCAATAAAGCTTGCTGCATTAGATGCATAAATATTAATACCTGCTGTTTCATCTTGAATAAAGGTAGATAGTTTTCCTCCACCAATAGCAGAGTTATCAGCTGTAACTATTCCTTCAATTGTTACAGTTTGATTCGTTTTTTGCTTTGCATCAGCGATAGATAATACACCTGTTTCAGGTTGTTCTGGATCGGTAGTATCTCCATCACCTGGATCTGTAGGTGCTGTGCCGTCCATTGTGTGAGAGCCTAAGTATGTGAGTGTGTCTTTAGGGTATGTTGACCATTCGTCTGGTGTGTATGTTGTTGTGCCAGAGTGGATGTTTGGGTTTCTGACAAGTGTTTTATCCGTTGCAAAATTTTCTTTAATTCCAATTGTTCCGATTACGTCTATTAATTGATCATTCTTTTTCAAAGCAAAAGCATCATCGCCGTTAAAATTTATTACTGTACCATTTTTAATATCTGCTTTATTAGAAATGTCTGTACTTGTTTTATCACTATCATGGGCTAAAACATGAACTTTACCATTTTCAAGAGTTCCTGTTAATGATAGAGTTTGACTTGCAGTAGAACTACCATTCGAATAAAGCTCAACCTTATACTGTGACAAATCAACTGTCTGGCCAGTCCCATTATAAATTTCAATAGCTTTGTTGAAGGAAGTTCCTTCTATATACTCCGAAATAAATAAATCTGTTGCTAAAGCAGTTTCTGCTTTAACACTTTTTGAAAACACTGGTAAAAACGTTGAAAGAATTAATGCTAAAACTAACAAACTACTAAACATCTTTTTAAACAATTGCCGCTTCATACTATTCCTCCTTATTGTTAACAACGCTTCTACTATAAGGAGGAAATATGAATACAGTGTTAAGTATTTGTTAAGGTATAAAAATGAGTCAAACTACCCGTTAGGATATTCGTGAGAGAAGCTGATTTATGTCGGAATTTTATAGAAAATATCGTATTATTGGACTATTTACTGTCGGTATAATCCATATTTTAGGTTTGTGATAGAGAGGTATATAGGAGATTTTAAGAGTTTTAATCTTATTAAAGAGAAGAAAAGGTTCTATTATTTGCTGAAATGATAAAAGGAGTTCCTTTAATAGTAGTTTTTGTTCGTAATAATAAAATTATTACCTTCTCATAATAAATAATAGTAAGCTGATAATATATGCAAATCTTTCAAGGATAGAGATTTAAAACATGATCTACAAGGGAAAGTTTTAAAAAAGGGATTTTATTGTATGTTGAATAATTGCTGAACAAACTATAGATCTCACTATTTGTCTTACAGCTTTAATAATAGGGGCTTTAATGATATTTAAACCAAATAAAAAAACGTCATTCTTTATGAATGACGCATTATAACCCATTATTTAAGAATATTTAAAAAGGTAAGAGTTTTTAACAATGAATTCATTTTTTTATCATTAATTTTTATATCTTTCATATTAATTTTATCCTGATGGTCTTTAAGCCATGTCTTTAACTCCTGTTTATCTTGAAAGTGGGTAAAATATGTTTCTCCACCTTTTCCAACAGCGTTAACAACATATCTGCATGATTTTTCCATAATGACCACCTTTTTTAAATGAATTTGTTAAAAATGCATTATAACAAAGCTCCCAGAGAATAACACTCTTCTGCTCAAATGACGTATATAGCACTAGGCGAGATAAAGATACAGTTATTACATAAAAAAACGCTACGGATCATAATTATCCGAGACATTATTGGCATGTTCAAATAAACAAAATGCCCAATACTACGACAATACCACTCTCTTTGTCAACGCTTACGAGGTTAGCTGTCGGATTCGGAAGGAAAGAGTCCCCCTACCATTACTGGATTCACCCCAAGAATGTAAATCTTACACATTCAAAATTGGTTCCCCCGTTCTACGGATTCAGCGCATTAGTGTTAAGTTTTTCTCGATATTAAAATGTTGGGAGGTATAATAAATTAGTCCAAGTTATTGTTAATCTAAGCATTTCTCCAAGTTTTTATCAACAACAAATACTTCAATTCTTTCCCCCATTTTTGTGCTAATATCACTATGGCTAGAAAGAACCCGACAACCTGTGTGCTTTTCTACAATTTCTTCGAAGTCTTTGCTGTACATTTCACGTAAAACTTGTCTCATATGCTTTACCACTTTTCGCCCAGTATCATGTCCAACCAGGTGTTTTTCTTCAACTGTTAAAACGCCTTTAAAGCGGGCAATTACCATGTCCTCAACAATATAAGTTTTGGTTTCTTGAGGGCCCCTTCCGATCAGTTCACGTTGAAGTTTAATAAATGCTTCACTAATTTCAGCCTCTAATTTTCTTTTGGCAGAAGCCATGATTTTTCCTCCCATATACAATTTTCTAATTTCAAAGACTATGTTAATGACAAATTAGGTTTATTGTCAATAACTTCTTTTAGTGTTGTAATTATTAAAATAGTTAGAATAAGTTAGAAATTTAGAGAATAGAGAAGGTTCTTCTTTAAAAATCAGAAAAAATAAACATATTTAAGACATTTATTATATTTACAAACTAAATCATGCCGAAGTAGAATAAAAGAAATCATCATATCACTCGGCCTAGTCTCAGAAATGAGAGCGGAGGAACCAATTTTTTTGGGGTTAATTCTACTTTGTAGAAGGGATGAGAGTTCTCTTTCGCCATCCTACCCGTCAGCTAACTTCGTCGGCTAAAGCGAAGGAGGTCATAAGACCACCTTACATTTAGGGGGCTTTTTTTGCTATTGTTATAGTAAAAAAGGCAGCCTACGTAGTTAAAGTAGGTCTTTTTATTATACCTATACGGAAAAAGAAACATGGAAGACAGAATGCATAGAGCGTGATTAATGCTAGGCATTAGGTAGACCAATGTGTACTTTTTCTCCAAGAAATGTGTAAAGAAGCATTTTATTGAAATTGCTTCTGCACATTGGGGATAAAGTAACCATTGGTCTTTTTGTATTCTATGAGTTGTGTAGGTGTTGTGAATTTGATCTCTTTAGGAAAGTAGGAAAATTAAATTCCAATAATGGAGGGATCTTTATGTTTGGAAAGATGAAAATTGCGTTTATTGGTGCAGGAAATATGGCAGAAGCCTTAATTTCCGGTTTCGTTAGTACAATGGACTGTCCAGAGACTCAAATAGTTGTAACAAATAGGGGGAATAAAGCAAGATTACTTGAGCTAAGAGACAAATATTCCGTCGAAATTACTTCAAGAGAAGCATTGAATTTTAATAATATAGACATTTTATTTTTGACTGTAAAACCGAAAGATATTGACTCGGCTTTACAGGAACTATCAACTAAACTTACAAGAAAAACAATCATAATGTCAGTTGTGGCAGGGGTCTCAACAGATTATATAGAATTAGCTCTACCTCTTCATCAACCAGTTATTCGTGTTATGCCAAATACATCATGTATGTTAATGGAATCAGCTACAGCCATTTGTTCTGGTACTTATGCAACAGGAAGACATTTGCTCATTGCGCATGAATTTTTGAAATGTCTAGGTAGAGTTTTTGTTATTGACGAGAATCAAATGGATATTTTTACAGGTGTTGCAGGTAGTGGGCCCGCCTACTTTTATTATCTAATGGAACAGATGGAAAAAACGTGTGCAGAGGAAGGTATGGACATAGAACTAGCAAGAGAAATTAGTGCTCAAACCATGTTAGGAGCAGCAAGGATGATATTAGAGTATAGTGCAAGTCCATCTAGATTAAGAGCTAACGTAACATCTCCTAATGGAACAACAGAAGCAGGAGTAGAAGAACTAATAAAATACGGAGCAGGAAGAGCGATATCACAAGCAATTAGAGGGGCTCAAAAAAGATCGATGGAAATTACCTCGATTTTACAAATGGAAAGATCCAATTCTAACTAAAGAAAGAAAATCAGAAAAAAACTAAAGAAGAGGAGTGGAAATATGTCTGAAACCATTCAAAAAAAACGAGTGGTCATTAAGGTAGGCAGCAGTTCACTAACAAGTATGCAAGGAGAATTAAGTAGGAGAAAGCTAGAACATCTAGTTGAACAAGTGGTCAAATTAAAAGATGATGGTCATGAGGTTTTACTGGTTTCATCGGGTGCGGTAGCTGCAGGATATCGAAAATTAGGTTTTGTGGAACGGCCAACGTTACTTCCTGAAAAACAAGCTGCAGCAGCTGTTGGGCAGGGACTTTTAATTGAGGCATATTCCAACTTATTTCTTTCCCATGGCTATGTGGCATCACAATTACTTATTACAAGAAGTGATTTTTCAGATGAAACGAGATATATGAATATAAAAAGTACAATGAATGTGTTGCTTGAAAGAGGGATTATTCCAATCGTTAATGAAAACGATACTGTTACGATCAATCGATTAAAGTTTGGAGACAATGATACACTTTCTGCCAAAGTTGCTGCCCTTATTAGTGCTGATCAATTAATCATTTTATCAGATATTGAAGGTTTATATGATTCAGATCCAAGGGAAAACAAGGATGCTACTCTCTTAACCCATGTAAAGGTTATCACATCAGACATTGAAGTTATGGCAGGTGAAGCGGGAAGTTCAGTAGGAACCGGCGGCATGCGTTCAAAATTAGAGGCATTTAAGATCACGATGGCATCAGGTATACCAGCTTTTATAGGGAAAAGTGGTGTGAAGGATATTGTCTATCAGGCTGTCCAGAAAACGGCTAAAGGTACGTATTTTGAACCGGAAAATCAAAATAGTAGGTTGGATAGTAAGCAACAGTGGATGGCCTTTAATTCAGAGCCTGAGGGGGCAGTTGTCATAAATGACAGTGCAGTGCAGAGCATTCTTAACCATACTGCAGGTCTTTATCTTTGCGATATCGTAGAGGTGAAAGGTGACTTTAATGAAGAAGCTATTATTAAAATATTAACCTTAAGAGAGCATGAACTCGGTGTGTGTCGTGTGAATTTTTCTTCATCAGATCTTGTTAATGGAAGTAGCTGTAGACAAAAAGATGAAGCAGCATCTATTCGACAGATTGTTTGTCAAAATGAGTGGGAAAACATTGTGTCTTAAATCACCTATAAGGGAGGAATCGCGATGAATTGGGTATCAGAATGGACAACTGAAATGATGAGCGTAAGAGAGCAAGCTAAGAGGGCACAAAAAGCGGGAAAAATCATGTCAATGTTATCTACGAATCAAAAAAACCAGGCTTTAAGTAAAATGGCTGAAACTTTGGAAGCGAATATACCATCTATTTTAAAGGCAAATGAAAAAGATTTAACACGGTCGAAAGAAAAGAAATTAGATGCAGCATTATTGGATCGCTTGTTCCTAACAGAAAATAGAGTAATAGATTTTTGTCGTGGGCTTCGTCAGGTAGCCGACCTAGATGACCCTACAAATAAAACGTTAATGGAATGGGAACTTGAAAACGGAGTAAAAGTTAAAAAGATTGCCGTCCCTTTCGGAGTTATTGGGATGATATACGAGGCCAGACCAAATGTTACGGTTGATGCGACGGGATTAGCTTTGAAATCAGGAAATGCGATTGTATTAAAAGGCGGATCAAGTGCCCTTATGACGAATAAAGCAATTATTGATTTAATTTATACAGCTTTAGATGAGACTGATGTTCCTAAGGATGCAGTTCAATTTGTGAATACATCTAGCCGTGATGCTGCCCAACAATTATTCACAATGAGAGAATATATTGATCTCCTCATTCCAAGAGGGGGGGAAGAGCTCATTCAAGCAGTGATAAATCAAGCGACCATCCCGGTTCTTGAAACTGGTGTAGGGAATTGTCATTTATATATTGATCAAGAAGCAGATGTTGAAATGGCACTATCCGTCTTAGTTAATGCGAAAACGGATAGACCAGCCGTGTGTAATGCAGTTGAAACTGTATTAATTCATGACAAATGGTTTAATAAATACCATGATGTATTTTTTACTAAGCTAGAGGAATACGGAATATCGATCCATGGAGATGAAAAGGTGTTAAAAAGAACAATAAATGCTGTGAAAGCTAATGAAGAGGATTGGGCAAATGAGTATTTAAGTCTTAAACTTGCTGTGAAGGTTGTGGATTCAGTTGAAGATGCCATTGAGCACATAGATCGATACGGGTCTAAACATTCTGAGGCAATCATTACAGAGAATGCTAAAACTGCAAAGACATTTTTGGCTCTTGTAGATGCTGCAGCTGTTTATCATAATGCATCTACCCGTTTTACGGATGGTGGAGCACTAGGATTCGGTTGTGAAATTGGAATCTCAACTCAGAAATTGCATGCCAGAGGACCAATGGGGCTACCTTCTTTAACAACAACTAAATACTTGATGTATGGAAGTGGCCAAATAAGAGAGTGAATAGTGAAATAGTAATAGTGAAAAGACAGTTATTTCGATGAATAGCTGTTCTTTTTTATTCAATTAAACAAAAAGCATATATTCCTTTATTTCAGGGATGATTCATAAGAGTACTCATCTGATGAGGAGATATAGCATTTAGCATACACATTTCAATTCCATCCACTGGCTATTGAAGATTGTGTACAAAGACTTCAACGGTCATTCTCTAATCAATTAAATTGAACATAATCTTTAATAGAATATTAGAGAAACAGTTAGAAATAATGAGTAAATGAGCATTTTCGTGAGGGAAATTACTTATTTTGGTGTTTTTTTGAGAAATATACCTATTTACAATCCTAATCAACCGCAGTATGATTATCTCGTAAACAACAACTAAACAGATCGGCCTAGTCTCAGAAATGAGAGCGGAGGAACCAATTTTTTGGGGTTAATTCTACTTTGTAGAAGGGATGAGATTTTCTCTTTCGCCATCCTACCCGTCAGCTAACTTCGTCGGCTAAAGCGAGGGAGGTCATAAAGACCACCTTTTATCAGTGGGCTTTTTTTGTTGCGAATCACAGCAAAAAATGGCAAACTGACAATTAAGTAGGTCTTTTTATTATGCCTATTTTTAAAAAATATACATGGAAGACAGAATGCATAGAGAGCTGAAGGCTAGCTAGGCATTAAGTAGACCAATGTGTACTTTTTTTCCGAAAATATGAAACAAGCAAACATCCATGAGAACAAATAACTCAAGTTAGAGTTCATTTGTTGACCATGTGCTTGATTTCATTTGGGGAAAGAGTAAACATTGGTCTATTTTTTTTCGCTTAGATAACTTCTTCCAAGCGGGGGAAGCTACATAATCGAAATAGTAGAATGGCAATCTTCGAATGTATGTAAGGCATGACTTGCTTTCTCTCACAGCCGGATTTTTTTAGACATTGTTGTTTAACTAAAAGGGTTAAGGAGGCTTCACGTTGTTAAATGGTCAGATTGAAAAAGAGTCAGTATTGGTGTGTGTACCTGATCAGGATGTGTTACCGGAGTTGGAAGGATATTTAAATCCAGAACATTCTTATGTAGCTACACCAGATTCACAAGTTTCGGAGTGGCTAAGATATCACGGATTTAAGAATGTTTATTCATTTTCTAACCATGATTCGTTTATTCCGTTATCTGCTAAGTTTGAAAAGGTCATTTTAATTGAAAGCAGACATATTGCTGATACCTTTGACAGTCTAAAAGTATTAAGAAACAGTACGATTGCACCAATTATTGTTGTAACAACAACTCATGCATATCCAATGAGACTGTATTATTCAATGGGTGCTAAGCTTGTTATTTACTCGAAAAGTAAAAACATCTCATACTTTATTCTTTAAAAAATAATTAGGAGGTTCATAGAATGCTAGATTTAATCATGGTCGGACTCTTTATTGTACTTCCAATTTTGATGGTCGGATTAACCAAATGGTCTGCGGGAGTTGTGGAACAAGGAAGTGAAAAGAAATAATGGGGGCATTATTAGGAATTGCAGCAATTGTAACAGTGTATTTATTTTATGTTTTATTAAATCCAGAAAAATTTTAACTAGTTGGAGGTACATTCGGTGATAACGACAATTCTATCCATCATCATTACTCTTATTGTAGTTGTATTACTTGCAAAGCCTTTTGGAATCTATTTGGCAAAGGCATTTGATTATAACCAGACGGGTGTAGATAAAATATTCAATCCATTGGAGAAAGTGTTATTTAAGATAGGTGGTATTCAAAAGGTTCATCAAACTTGGAAGCAATATGCTTTATCTCTTGTATTGGCTAATGCATTCATGATCGTGCTTGTTTATTTCGTGTTTCGATTGCAAGGATTTCTACCGTTAAATCCTAGTGGAAATCCTAGTATGGATCCAACATTAGCTTTTAATACAGCGATAAGCTTTATGACAAATACAAATCTTCAACATTATAGTGGAGAGTCAGGATTATCTTATTTAGGTCAAATGATTGGTATTCTCTTCATGATGTTTGCTGCACCAGGTACTGCATTAGCAGTAGCGATTGCTTTTGTAAGGGGCTTGAGTGGAAAAGAAATCGGTAATTTCTTTGTTGATTTAATTAGAGCCATTATACGTGTTTTAATGCCAATTGCCTTTATCACAGGACTTATCTTTGTTGCATTAGGAGTTCCGCAAACATTAGAACCTACAGTAACGGCTAATACAATTGAAGGAACAACACAGGAAATTGCACGTGGCCCAGTTGGTGCTTTCTTATCTATTAAAGAACTAGGTAATAATGGTGGTGGATTTTTCGGAGTAAACTCCGCTCACCCATTTGAAAATCCGAATGCAATGAGTAACTTTATGCAAATTTTATTAATGATGTTACTTCCAACGGCTCTTCCTTTTACGTATGGAAAGATGGTTGGGAATATAAAACAAGGTCGAGTATTATTTGTCTCAATGCTTATGATCTTTATTGTCTTTCTTTCAACTGCATTTATCTCAGAGTTTCAAGGTAACCCAAGATTAAATGAATTAGGAATTCAGCATGATCAAGGAAGCATGGAGGGAAAAGAGGTTCGATTTGGAACAGGCCAGTCAATCTTTTATGCAATTGTGACAACTGCTTCTGAAACAGGTGCTGTTAATACGATGCATGATACGTTAACACCGATTGGTGGAATGTTGGCATTATCAAATATGTTACTTAACACAGTATTTGGTGGAGTGGGAGCAGGTTTTATCAATGTAATGATGTACGCAATGATTGCTGTTTTCCTTTCTGGACTAATGGTTGGTCGAACTCCAGAGTTTTTAGGGAAGAAAATCGAAGGGAAAGAAATGAAGCTAATCGCTATTACAATGTTGATTCATCCATTATTAATTCTAGGGGCTTCAGCCGTTGCTTTATTCTCTTCACTCGGTGTAGAGGGGATTTCTAATAGTGGATTCCATGGAATTTCTCAGGTTGTATACGAGTATACCTCATCTGCTGCCAACAATGGCTCAGGTTTTGAAGGACTTGGTGATGCTACTCCTTTCTGGAATATCTCAACTGGGATTGTCATGTATATTGGTCGATTCTTTGGACTAATTACAATGTTAGCTGTAGCTGGTTCACTTGCGTCTAAAAAATTAGTACCTGAAACAGTAGGGACATTCCGTACGGACTCATCTCTATTTGGTGTCATTTTAGTCGGTACAATTTTCATCGTTGGGGCATTAACATTTTTCCCAACCTTGGTATTAGGACCTGTAGCAGAATATCTAACATTGAGATAGGAGGAAGTAAAGATGGGGAATCAAGCAGTTAAGGAAAAGCACAATGTGACAATACTCCCTGTGGGGGAACAGGAAGAAACTAAACAACAAAGAAACATGAATAACCAACCTACTAACAATAACAAGGACGGAAACAAAAAAATGATGGATAAAGCAATGATCACACAAGCATTGAAGGAATCCTTTACAAAGCTAGATCCAAGAAAAATGATAAAAAACCCAATTATGTTTGTTGTAGAGATTGGATTTTTTATTACACTGTTAATGTCAGTTGCACCGAATTTATTCGGAACCAGTCATGTTGAAACATGGTTTAACATAACCGTTACACTTATTCTTCTATTCACGGTGCTGTTTGCTAATTTTGCTGAGGCACTTGCAGAAGGCCGCGGGAAAGCACAAGCTGATTCGTTAAAAAAGTCAAAACAAGATATTACAGCAAATGTAGTGAAAACAAACGGAAAAGTCGAAAAAATTGCTTCAAGTCAGTTGAAAAAAGGAGATATAGTCGTTGTCTCTCAAGGTGAAATGATCCCAGGAGATGGTGAGGTAATTGAAGGAATAGCATCCGTTGATGAATCAGCCATTACCGGTGAATCTGCACCTGTTATTAAAGAAGCAGGTGGTGATTTCAACTCTGTAACAGGTGGTACAAGAGTTGTTAGTGACCAAATAAAAGTTAAGATTACTAGTAATCCTGGTGAGTCTTTTCTTGATCGAATGATTTCATTAGTAGAAGGAGCGGAACGACAAAAAACGCCTAATGAGATAGCGTTAAATACAGTGTTAACAAGTTTAACCTTAATTTTTATGATTGTTGTGGTCACTCTACCGTTCTTTACAAACTATCTTAATTTTCAAATTGAAATCCCAGTTTTAATTGCCCTTTTAGTATGCTTGATCCCTACAACCATTGGGGGATTATTATCCGCAATTGGGATTGCTGGTATGGACCGTGTTACTCAGTTTAACGTGCTTGCGATGTCTGGTAAAGCCGTTGAAGCAGCTGGAGATATTAACACGATTATCCTTGATAAAACAGGAACGATAACGTTTGGGAACCGTATGGCAAGCAATTTTATACCAGTGGGAGATGCATCATTACAGGACTTATCCTATTGGGTGGGAATGAGTTCGTTAAAAGATGAAACTCCTGAGGGTCGTTCTGTCATTGAGTTATTAAAAGCACGAGGAGTTAACATAAATGACTCTCTAGCAGACGACGCACAGTTTATTGAATTTAAAGCTGAAACAAGAATGAGTGGAATGGATCTAAAAGATGGACGTCAAGTTAGGAAAGGTGCTGTTGATGCTGTAAAGGAATGGGTTAAAGCACAGGGAGGGCGAATTCCAGCTGATTTAGAAGAAGAAGCTAAGGAGATTGCTAAAGAAGGTGGTACTCCTTTAGCGGTAGCTTTAGGAAATGAAATACTTGGGCTGATCTATCTAAAAGATACAGTAAAACCAGGAATGAAAGAGCGGTTTGATCAGTTACGAAAAATGGGGATTAAAACTGTCATGTGTACCGGAGATAATCCATTAACAGCAGCAACAATAGCCAAAGAAGCTGGTGTTGATGAATTTATTGCAGAATGTAAACCTGAAGATAAAATTGAAGTGATCAAGTATGAGCAATCACAAGGAAAGCTAGTTGCCATGACAGGTGATGGGACAAATGATGCGCCTGCTCTCGCTCAAGCAGATGTTGGTCTTGCAATGAACAGTGGTACAACTGCAGCAAAAGAAGCAGCAAACATGGTAGATTTGGATTCAAATCCAACGAAGATTATTGAAGTTGTGTCAATTGGGAAACAACTCCTTATGACGCGAGGTGCATTAACAACTTTCAGTATTGCTAATGATGTTGCCAAGTATTTTGCGATCATCCCAGCGATGTTTATGTTAGCGATACCTGGAATGGAAGCACTAAATATTATGGGACTTTCAACACCAATGTCAGCGATACTCTCAGCATTAATCTTTAATGCAGTTATTATTCCATTGCTCATTCCACTTGCAATGAGGGGTGTAGCATACAAACCGATGAGCTCAAATTCCTTATTAAAACGTAATTTAACATTCTATGGTTTAGGTGGGGTAATCGTTCCTTTTATCGGAATCAAGCTTATCGATCTTGCCATCTCACTCATCATTTAAGCATATATAATAGTAGAAAGAGGGTTAAAAGTAATGAAAACAGAGCAAAAGCTAGTAGGTCCAATTATTAGAACAAGCTTTTTACTTATGCTATTGGCTGGTATTATCTATCCTGTAGCTGCAACAGGAGTGGCACAGGTAATCATGCCTGAAAAAGCAGATGGTAGTCTTATCTATAATGATAATGATGAAGTCATAGGCTCTGAATTGATAGGTCAACAGTTTACAAGCCCTGAATTTTTCCATGGACGTGTTTCAGCAATTGAATTTAATGGCGCTGGTTCAGGCTCTAATAACTATGCACCTTCAAATGAGGAGCTGGTTACCCGAACAAAGGAAACGATCGAAGCATGGAAACAAGCAAACCCTGAAACACCTGTTAGTGAAGTTCCCGTTGATTTAGTAACAGACTCTGGCTCAGGCCTTGACCCACATATCAGTCCGGAAGGGGCACTTGCACAAGTGAATAGAATCTCTAATTTAACAGGGATTGAAAAAGAGGAACTAAAACAACTTATTGAAAACCATATTCAAGGCAAGGAGCTTGGCCTATTCGGGGAAGAGCGTGTTAATGTATTACAGCTTAATCTAGATTTACAAAAGTTACTAGATTAGGAGAATGAAATAGCAGTCCTAACCATAGTGGTTAGGCTGCATTTATATTTAATAAAACATTCACTCTAAAAAGGATGAACACGATGATCAGTGATTATGTATCAAGAATAAATATTGGAACTCCAAAAGTAAAAATAATAATTAACAAAACAACTTTTTTTCAAGGTGAGATGCTAGAAGGAACGATCCATATAGTTGGTGGTTTATTCAGAACAAAGGTAAAAAGATATGATATTGAATTTATAGGAAGGGATCAAGAGTCTGGAAAAGAACACATCTATAATGAGAGAGTTGTTTATTCAACTTTAGTATGTAAACGAAGTGAAAAAAACGTGCTACCTTTTTGTTTAAAGATATCAGAAGATCTTCCAATACATTTGCAGTATGTCATAAGATGTAGAGTAGTTCTTGAGAATATTGAGGACTTCGAAGAAGAATATCCAGTTACAATTAAATTCCTCATGAGGTGATGTAAATTGGAAAGAAATCACCCATATTTTAGAAGGAGAAAGCCAGAAGAGATATTAGAAGAAATCAACCAATCTAACCGAGGAAGCCTGAAGCTATATGTAGGAGCAGCTCCAGGAGTTGGAAAGACATATAAGATGCTTCAAGATGCAATAGATTTAAGAAGTGAAGGCCATGACGTTGTAATAGGTCTGGTTGAAACACATGGGAGAAAAGAAACAATAAATCAGATAAAAGATCTTGAGCAAATTCCTCTAAAGGAATTGATTTATAAAGACAAAGTATTCTATGAGCTGAATGTGGATGAAATTATGAATAGAAAGCCAGACATTGTGATCATAGATGAACTAGCTCATACCAATATACCAGGATCTTTTCATAATAAACGTTATCAAGATGTAGAAGAAATTCTAGAGGCAGGAATAAGTGTCCTCTCTGCTGTGAATATTCAGCATTTAGAAAGTGTAAATGATATTGTCCAACATATAACAGGGGTTAAAGTGCGTGAAAGAGTTCCAGATCTTTTCGTGCAAAGAGCTAGTGAAATACAGTTAATAGACATCACCCCTGAAACACTTCGTAAACGATTAGCAGATGGGAAAATATATGCTTCGGAAAAAATTGAGCAAAGTCTTTCGAACTTCTTTTCAGTAACAAACCTATCAGCTTTACGTGAATTAGCTTTAAGAGAGATCGCAAATGATGTGGATGAACGCATTGAACAAAGTTTTCAAAAAGGTCCGATAGGCGTTCATGAGAAAATCCTTGTTTGTGTTCACTATGGACCAACAGCAGAAAAACTCATCCGAAGAGGTTGGCGAATGGCTCATCGACTAAAAGCTGATTTATTTATCTTGAATGTCGTCTCAGAGAATGTCTCATCACCTGATTCGGTAAAAGCCCAAAAAATACAAGAATGGAGTGCTTTAGCTACTCAATTTCATGCAAAGTTAATCTTTGAGGAAAGAGGAAAACGTAAACCAGCAAAAGTAATTATTGATATTGCCCAACAATATCACATCACCCAAATCTTACTTGGGCAATCAGCTAGGACAAGATGGGAAGAAATTAGAAAAGGGTCTATTGTGAATATGATAATGAGAGAAACCTCTAATATAGATATCCATATTGTTTCAGATAACAGATAGAGTAGGAGGATATGCTTGAATATTGCTTTTTTTTTGATCCCGAAGAGAGAGGTAGCATATGTGAAATATGAATCGACCATGAGGCAGGCGTTAGAAAAGATGGAGTTTCATCGATATTCCTCTGTTCCGTTATTAAATTGTAATGGGCAGTATGTTGGTACTCTAACTGAAGGAGACCTTCTATGGAAAATAAAAAACACTCCTCATTTAACCTTTGAAAATACCAATAAAGTATGGATAAAGGACGTACCACTTCATATTCAAAATGAACCAATCCATATAGATGCCGAGATGGAAGATATTATTTCTAAATCGATGGTGCAAAATTTTGTTCCTGTAATAGATGATCAGAATATATTTATTGGGATAATTAGGCGACGGGAGATTATTGAATACTGTGCCAAGAAGCCTGTAGCAGTCTAATTTTATAATAAGGGGCTGTTAAAAATGAGTGAAGCTAACCAATTTACACCAACATATAACCTTGTTTGTTTATCTGATACCGAAGAAATAAGTTATTGCTGCAGAATGAATAATAAACAATCTAATTCTAAGATTATTTATTTAACAACAAATAAGAGAGTGAAAACAACCCTTGAAGAAGAAGGTGTGCAATCAATATTTCTAATAAAACCAAATCAAAAAATAAGCATTCCGTTTCAGGAACATATTAAACAATCCTTTATCTTTGAACACGGGTTATTATCAACAAGTTTACTTCTTCAATTTTTGAATGTTCATGTTAGTTGTCCAATTACGGTATTAACAAACAGTCACTATTATCCTATAGAAATGTATCAAAAGCTTGGGGCTAACCATGTGAAATATTTGGAATTAGAAGAGGATGTAAACTATTTATTTATGTGATAGATGAACCTTGTTAATAAAACAGTAAAAACCCTTGATTCTCAAGGGTTTTGGTAGATGGAGCATAGGGGGCTCGAACCCCTGACCTCTACGCTGCCAGCGTAGCGCTCTCCCAGCTGAGCTAATGCCCCGTGATTAAATGAGTTTATAGCAGTTATTTTACACGGCTTCATAAAATTTGACAAGAAAAAAATAACGGCTTTAATGAGAGGAAAGCCGTTATTAATTGTCGGGTTAACTCCCTGTATTTTTCATTTCCTCAATCGTCCCATCCTGCCTATGAATGACCAATTGAGCGTCTTTCTTTTTCATATAATCTTGTCCTTTATCAAGTGCTTGTGCTTTTGTTTGGAACACCTTAGTCACTTTTTCGGCATTTTCTTTTTTTAGTGCCCACTCACCATTGTGTGGGACAATGTGATAAGTAACATCACTGGAATTTGAATTCATCATTTTCTCAGCCTGAGATATTCCAATAGAGATAGCTCTTCCTTCTTCGTACCCATCTCCGACTAATGCATTTGCTACTTCTATCGCTTTATTTCTAGTAGACTCATTTAAGTTTTTCATTGAATCTGGAAAATCATTTTTAGTCCAAACCATTAAGAATGACACACCTTTCTAATAATAGTTTTGTAGGTTCTTTTACCACAGTGATTTCTACTAATTAACATGAGTCATTTTATCTTCAATTGAAATGCCATCAGGTTTATAGTGTAGCTTAATATTTGTTAGTACTTCTGTTGCGCCCATGTGAATTCCTACTTGTTGTAGCGTTTTAATTAAGAGCATAATGTTATCAAAGTTTCCTTCAACAACTGTCTCCATAGGTCCAATTTTGTACTTTAATCCTGATTCTTTCACAACTTCTACCATCTTTGGGATTACACCGTCTGTGTTCATATCTTTACCATTAGGAAGAACTTGAAATCCTGCAGTTACTGTTGACATCATCATTCTCCTTTCTAGCTTTATTATTTCTATACCTTATTCATAGTTGATATAAACATCAGACTAGAATTAAGTGGCAAAGTTTATATCTAAACGTTTCATTAAGTTAACTATAATCGCTATAATAGTATGAGGAGTAAAATAAATTGAAATGAGGTGACGAGATGATTGAAATGCTAAAATACCTCAAACCTTATCGAGTGAAGTTGACTTTTGTTATTTTGTTTTCAATGGCTGCGATATTATTTGAGTTATATTTGCCAACCTTAATGGCTGAAATAGTGGACGTTGGGATTGTTAATCGTGATGTTCCGTTTATCCTGCAAACAGGTGCTTTGATGCTTGGATGTTCACTGATGGCTATTTTATTAATGGTTGGAGTAAGTTACTTTGCTTCTAAAGTATCGCTGGGTTTTGGAAGGGATATGCGTAGAACGATGTTTGTACATACAGAGCATTTTTCACTAGATGAATATGAAAAGTTTGGCTCAGCTTCCTTAATTACTAGAACGACAAATGATGTAAAGGTTGTCCAAGATGTTATTAATATGATGCAGAGAATGATGACCAGAGCACCATTAATGTTGATTGGTGGAGTTATTCTTGCCGTGTCCCGGGATAAGTATTTGTCACTCGTTTTTCTAGCTGCTCTACCAGTTTTAGCTTTGATTATTTTTCTTGTGGCAAGAAAGGCAATTCCATTGTTTTCAGCTTTACAGAATAAAACAGATCGACTAACTCTTATTTTAAGGGAGGCTTTAACAGGGGTAAGAGTTGTTAGAGCATTTAATAGAGGAGATCATGAGAGAAAACGCTTTAATGCAGCAAATGAAGATTTTCAAGATACAGGAATAAAAGTTGGCAAGTTAATGGCTTTTATGTTTCCGATCATGTTAATTATTATGAATTTTACCAATATCGCCATAGTTTGGTTTGGGGCTATTAGGATCGATAACGGAGATATGCAAGTTGGTAATCTATTAGCATTCATTCAATACGCCGCGATGATCTTAATGTCATTAATTATGCTTTCAATGGCTTTTATTATGATTCCGCGTGCTCAAGTATCAGCTAAACGTTTAACAGAGGTATTATCAACTAAACCAACAATAAAAGATCCTGAAAGAGAAGATAAAAGCTTTCCAACCAAAGGAATCATTGAATTTAAAGATGTAACATTTCGCTATGAAGGAGCGGAAAGACCAGTACTTGAAGAGATCACTTTTACAGCAAAACCTGGTGAAACAACTGCAATTATCGGAAGTACAGGTGCAGGTAAAACAACGTTGCTGCAGCTAATTCCTCGTTTTTATGATGTGGAAAGCGGAGAAATTCTCATTGATGGACAAAATATACAATCCTTTAAGCAAAGTGCACTTCGCAAGCAGATTGGCTATGTTCCACAAAAAGCTACGCTGTTTAGTGGGACGATTGCGGAAAACTTATCGTTTGGTAAAGAAGATGCATCAGAAGAGGAGATGTATGCTGCTTTAAGAACCGCTCAAGCAATTGATTTTGTTGAAAAAAGAGATCAAGGGATACATAGTAAGTTAGAACAAGCAGGTGTAAATCTCTCTGGAGGACAAAAACAGCGATTATCTATTGCTAGGTCACTAGTGAGAAAGCCTAAAATTTATTTATTTGATGACAGCTTTTCGGCATTGGATTATAAAACAGATCGTTTGCTTCGACATGAATTAAAGAAAGAAACAGGAGATGCAACAATGATAATTGTGGCTCAACGTGTTAACACGGTAAAAGATGCTGAAAAAATCATTGTTCTAAATGATGGGAAGATTGTCGGAGTTGGCACTCATCAAAAGTTATTACAAGAAAATAAAGTTTATCAAGAAATCGTAGCTTCTCAAGAGGATGGGGAGGTGAGTGCATGAGTGACAATAAGCGACGTGGCGGACCTCCTGTAGGTGGAGGTATGAGACACGGCCCCGGAATGGTTGTCGAAAAACCAAAGGATTTCAAAAAAACGTTTAAAAGACTCGTAGGTTATTTAAAGCCTTGGAAAAACCGAATGATTCTTGTTGCGATCGCGGCTATTTTTTCTACTTTGTTTAATGTAATTAGTCCGAAATTATTGGGAGATGCAACTTCTTCTATTTTTGATAGTTTTACTTCCGGTTCTTCTGTGGACTTTGCTTTTATTTCAAGGATTTTATTACTTTTAATTGGTTTATATCTTTTATCATCACTTTTCTCTTATGCACAACAATATATTATGGCTTCTGTTTCACAGCGAACGGTTGCTCAGCTTCGAAGGGAAGTAAATGAGAAATTATCACGGTTGCCTCTTAAGTATTTTGACAAGCACTCTCATGGTGATTTGTTAAGTAGAGCTGTAAATGATATTGATAACATTAATACATCCCTACAACAGGCACTAACACAAGTAATCAACTCTTTTATCTCCATTATTGGGATCATTATCATGATGCTTGTTATTAGTCCTCTTCTAACATTAGTTGTAGTAGTTACCATTCCACTTAGTTTAACGGTTGCGCGTTTTGTGACGAAGTTTTCACAAAAACACTTTGTTAAGCAGCAGGAAGAGCTTGGCAACATCAACGGTCATATTGAAGAAATGTTTACCGGACATCAGGTGGTAAAGGCATTTGGTCATGAAAATAAGTCAATTGCAACCTTTGATTCAATCAATGATCGGCTATATGAATCAAGCTGGAGAGCTCAGTTTATTTCTGGATTAATGATGCCGTTAATGAGTTTTGTTGGGAATATTGGATTTATTATTGTAGCTATTTCAGGTGGCTTGCTTGTTATTAATGGAAGTATTCGAGTTGGAGATGTTCAAGCTTTTATTCAATATACACAGCAAATCTCTCAACCCTTAGCTCAGGCTGCGGGAATTGCTAATATGATTCAAGTTGCCATAGCTTCAGCAGAACGAGTGTTTCAACTGTTGGACGAAGAAGAGGAAAAACAGGAAGAGGATGCTGCCCTTAAAGTATCCGAGCTTAAAGGACGTGTTATCTTTGATGCCGTACGTTTCGGGTATGAGAAAAATCAGCCAATTATTAATGATGTAAGTCTTGAGGTACAAGAAGGTCAAACTGTTGCCATCGTAGGTCCCACTGGTGCGGGCAAAACGACAATTGTCAATCTTTTAATGAGATTTTATGAATTGGATGGAGGGTCTATTAAAATTGACGGTGTTAGTTTGACTGATATGAGTAAGGAGCAGGTTCGAAGTTTATTTGCAATGGTGCTGCAGGACACCTGGTTATTTAGTGGAACCATTCGGGAAAATATTGCTTACGGAAATGAACATGCCGCAAATGAAGAGATTGAGGAAGCTGCAAGAAATGCCTATGCTGATGATTTTATCCGAACATTACCTGACGGCTATGAAACGATGCTAGGAGAAGACGCTACAAATTTATCACAAGGACAACGACAGCTTCTCACAATAGCACGAGCCATTTTAGCAAAACCAAAGATTCTTTTACTTGATGAAGCAACGAGCAGTGTTGATACAAGGACAGAAATGAAAATTCAGCAGGCGATGACAAAACTTTTGGAAGGAAGAACAAGCTTTGTGATTGCACATCGGTTATCTACCATCCGTGATGCCGATCTTATTCTCGTCATGAATCAAGGAGATATTATAGAAAAAGGAACACATGAGGAGCTTCTTGAAAAAGGAGGTTTTTATGCTGATTTACATCAGAGTCAGTTTACTGAAAATGAATCAGCTTCATAAAAGATAGGCCATGAAATAGGTAATGGGAGAGGGAGGAAGAAAAGTGAGTTATATTGTTGATTTAGTAGTGGATCAAAAGGCTGCTCTAGGGGAAGGACCTCATTGGAATGGAGAAGAGCATGTATTATATTGGGTTGATATTATGGGGAAAAGGCTTCATTGTTATGATACTAAAACGAAAGAGAATAAGACATTTACATTTCATCAGTATGTAGGAGCAGCAGTACCAGCACAGCCAGGAAAAATGCTTTTAGCTATGCATGATGGAATTTATCGTTTTGATTTAAAGACTGAGGAACTACTATTAGTTGCAAACCCAGAAGAAAATCAACCTAATATACGATTTAATGATGGTAAATGTGACAGCTCCGGTCGCTTCTACATAGGAACAATGGCTTTAAATATCGAGAAAGGAAAAGGGTCATTGTATCGTTTGGATCCGTCTGGAAAAATACATAAAATTCTTTCTTCAGTGACAATATCGAATGGTTTAGCATGGAGTCCTGATGAACAGTTTATGTATTATATTGATACTCCTACTGGGGAAGTGGCGGTCTTCTCTTATGATAAACTAACTGGGAATATTAGTAGTAAGAAGACATCTGTTGTTATTCCGAATGAAATGGGTTCACCAGATGGTATGACAATTGATTCAGACGGGATGATTTGGGTAGCACATTGGGATGGTTCGAGAGTTACACAATGGAATCCTTATACAGGAAAACAGTTAGATGAAATTGTAGTTCCTGTTAAACATGTTACTTCGTGCACATTTGGTGGAGAACATTTAGATGAGCTGTATATCACAACAGCTCGACAAGGATTAAGTAAAGAAGAGCTGGAAAAATATCCATTGTCTGGGGGGCTTTTTAAAGTGAAAACAAAAGCAAAGGGCATGAAGGGATATGGCTACAAAGGATAATTCATTAAGATGTATTGGCTCATGACTTACTAAGTAATTGGTTAGCTAAGAGTATAAAAATGCAAAAGCAGGGGAGTTTACCCTGCTTTTCATCGTTTATAAAATTATAACGAGGCACTTGCGCTATTGTTCTTAAGTTGATGAACAATTTTCTCCGCGGTTTCTTTTCCATTTTTGATACAGGCACCAATACCAACTCCAAAATAAGAGGCACCAGCTATAAATACATTTGGTGTATGTTCCGCTAATTTCTCTCCAAGTGAAGTGATTGCCTGGTTATGTTCAAGATGATAATTTGGCATAAGCTCATTCCAGTTAGTCACTTCGACAACTTCTGGTTTTTCCGTTATGTTAAGACTTTTTTGAATATCACCCAAGGCAGTCTCAATTATTTCTTCTCTATTCATTTTTTTTATTTTTTCATAAGCAGGATTAGAGCTTTTATAGAAAAGACGAACAAGTAATCTTTGTTTTTCTGAAGTATGGGCCCATTTTCTACTCGTCCAAGTACATGCATCACAAAGTAAATCACTATTTTCTGTTACGATAAAGCCAGTACCGTTTGCGGGAAGCTGTTGATCAGGAACATCAAATCCAAGATAAACACTGATGAGTGATGAGTTTTTCAATTTATTAAATTCCTGGTCAAGCTCTTTAATCGTTAATAATTTCTGTGCTGCATCGTGCGGAGTCGCCAAAACAACATAGTCAGCTTTAATTGAATCATGCTGATCAAAGGATAATTCATAGCCATCTTGTACCTGTTTAAGGGTTTCTGTTTTTATGCCTTTTAAAATGAGAGTATCTGATAACTGATCCTCAAGTTGATCAATGATTGTAGATAGTCCACCTTGAAATGATAGGAATTTTTTATTATTTGCTGAAAGGAATTTTTTTTTGTTTTTGGACATTCCTCGTATAATACTGCCGTATTGATTTTTATATTCTAATAGATATGGAAGAGTTGAAGCCATTGTGAGTTCATCTAGTTTTCCGGAATAAACACCTGAAAGAACAGGGGAAATTTGATCTTCAACTAATTCTTTGCCCAAAAAAGCTTCTAAGAAAGCTCCAATCGAACTATCACTAGTAAATTTCTCGTTTTTCTTCACAAAATCTTTTAGAGCGATTATTTTACCCTTTGGTGAGATTAATGTGCTGTTAAATAATGACCCAATACTTGTTGGAATCCCGAAAACAGAGTCTGCTGGTATTGGTTTTAATGTGTTTTTAGAATAAATATACGAAATACCTGTTTCGTTATAAACTACCTTATCTTCTAGTTGTAAATCATGTATAAGAGGTATTACTCCTTCATTTCTTGCAACAATAGAGTCAGCACCTGTTTCCATAATAAAATCCCCGTTTTTAACAGATTTTATCTTTCCTCCTAAGTACTTGTTTTGTTCTACAAGGATACAATTTATATTTAAATTTTGTTCTTTCTTAAGCTTTTGCAAATAAAACATGGCGGTAAGACCTGTTATTCCACCACCTATGACAACAACTGTTTTCATCGATCTTTCACTCCTAACTCTAAAAGCACACAAATTATATAAATACACCTAATCATAATCATTATATATGTTATTACCTTACGTCACATAATTCTTTCATACTCGTTCAAAAAGATGAAACATAATAGTAACAATTTATTCAAGATTTTTGGACACTCTATGAAGGAAGCGGAAAATGGTGAATACTTTTTTCAATCTATACTTAATGGAGGTAGAAAAATGAAAAGAAAAATGGTTACATACGTACTAACTGGAGCACTTGCTATGGGAATAATTGGGACAAGTCCTGCTTTAGCTGAGAAGGGACCAGGGGAAGGGCACCCTCACCACAAGATGAATCGTGATTTTTTAGAAAAAAGAGCAGAAGAGTTAGGAATTGAAGCAGAAGGAAAAGAAACTGAACAATTAGCTAAAGAAGTACATGAAGCAAAAATTATCGAAAAAGCAAAAGAAATGGGAATAGAAACGGAAGGAAAAGAAGTAGAAGAAGTTGCAAAAGAATTAAGAGAAACTCACATTATGAACAAAGCAAAAGAGTTGGGAATTAAGACAGATGGAAAAGACATGGAGGATATTGCGAATGAAATTAGAGAAACCCTCATTATGAATAAAGCTAAAGAGCTGAATATTGATACAGAGGGGAAAACTCTAGATGAACTAGGCAAGGAAGTTTTTGAGGTTGGCATAAAGAATGAAGCAAAAAAATTAGGGATTGAAACAGAAGGTAAGGATATGAAGCAGCTTGCAAGAGAGGTTATTGATAAGAAAACGTTACAAACTGCTAAGAAGTTAGGAATTGATGCAAAAGATAAAACAACTCAACAACTTATGGAGGAAATCTTTACAAATTACAAAGATGAAGCGAAAAAACAAAAGCTTTTTCCTTTTGATGAAGAAAGAGATTTTCATTTTATGAGACATAAAGAGGAACATCCTAAACAGAAAGGTTCAGAGTAAAAATAAGTACCCCGTAAGTGGGGTACTTTATTTCATTTATTGCTTTACCCTTGATTTTCGTAGTCTTTGATTAAATAAGACTCCCCCACCTATTCCTATGAAACAAAGGCCAGTTAGTAAAATGTTGTACATAGAAGTGGCTGTATCTGGTAGAGCATGTCCACTTTTCACCATTGTTTGCTTTGGTTTTTCCACCTTTGGAGCTTCATCTTGAGTTTCTTTTTCAGGTTGCTCTGTAGGGGCTTGATCTTCATCTTCATTTGTATCACTTGGAGGTTCTTCTTCCTCTGGTTGTTCAACGTCAACTGGAGGCTCCTCATCTTCTATCGGATCTTCAACTTTAGGAGTGATATTTGAGATTTCAATCGTACTAATACTTTCTCCTAAAGCAGTTTTTACATAAATGGTATAAACACCATTCTCAGTAACAGTAAAGGAGTTGTTTTCTACGAGATTTCCCTCGTTTACAAAATCAGATGCAGTTTTTTCTCCAGAAAGCCATTTGATTTCTATAGTATGTTCAATTTTTTCAAGTGTAATGGAAACAGGTTCTGCTGTTTCTTCCTCAGTAGACAAGATTGGGTTTATCATAATTGGGTTTAATTCATTAAGCCGATTTGTTGCAAGCAGAGCTAACGCTTGTTGACCGGAAATCGTTGGATGAATATCTCCTGGTATGATGTAGTCCTGTTGCTTACCATTAAAAGCAGAATAGGCATCAAGATATTGTACACCTTGTTGGGCTGCTATTGTTGAATATACCTTGCTGTTTACACTGTTCGTAATCATTTCACCTAACATATGTATACTTCCGTAGATTGGATCATTCATACCGAATGGGTTATATAACGAATATAATAAAATTGGTGCATCTGTTTGTCCTTTTATAAGAGTAATGATTTCTGTTATATTGTTGTATACTTGAGCAGTCGCAGCTGCAACCTTTTGTTGAAGCGCTTCTGGATCAACGGGCTGCTGATTCTCTATAATTTTACTTAGTTCAATTGCTTGTAACAGGTCATTTGCTCCAATACTTAATGTGACAGTTTCAGCTTGTTGGAGCTTTTGTTGGGATTCTTCCGTTTTTATGGCTTCAAGGAGCTGAGTTGAAGTCCATCCAGGATAGCTGACATTTAAAACCTCTGTATTTCCGTTACCTATTAGAAATGGGAAAGCATTTTCCGATTGAACAGGAGGAGTCTGTGGTTGTTCCAAATTCCACCCAAATGTAATGGAGTCACCAAGAGAAACAACTGTTAATGTTTCTTCCTGTTCGGCTGCAGTTACAGTTGTCGATAATAATAAAGTTAATGCAGTGAAAATAACAAGAATTAGTGATTGTTTTTTATATTTATTCAATTGCTGTATCCCCCTAGTCATTAAACGCTTTCATTTGTGATAAACTGTTTTATTTCGAAAATTTGTGCTAGATGTCTTTGTTCATGATAACCAACAAATTCAATCCATTGTTTAATCGATAAAATTGGGAAAACAGGGTGTTTAAATCCTCGTGTTGTAAGGTCCTGCTCTGGAGGTATAGAATCAATAAGTTGTAGGAGTTGATTTCGAGATTGAGACAGAGCTTGTAAAATGTCGTTTTTATTTACTACAATTGCTGGAGTAATCGCTGCTGGTGCCATTCTTTTTGTGGAACGATCTAATGTTAGCTTAAGTGGTTGATCTGGAAGAGGTTCTTGCTCTGGTAAGGTTAACATGTACTTTATAGCTTTCGTAATCTCCACCTCAGTTTTATGTAGGTGTTCAAGAACTTGTCCAACACTCCATGTTTGTTCGTTTTCTCTATCATTAAATAAATGTTCTGGAATGTCATCAACAGTATGTAGAATTTCTTGACGTATATTTTCAAGTTGAATGATCATTGTACTCCTCCTTGAGTTAGTATTTTTTCATACAAAAAAAATAAATATGAAATTAATACTATTATACTACAAAGATTTTCCAACTCTATTATGAATTCTTCTACAAATTTCGCAACTATTCTATTACGTTTCATGGTAGAATATTGTAGGTTTTTGAATGATAGGAGGAACGACTTTGAACTCTCCGCGCTTTTTTCCTTATGCAGCTCTGGTTGTTGGTGTACTTTCTGTTTCAACTTCAGCTATTTTTGTAAAGATAACATCAGCTCCTGCTCCGGTTATTGCTTTTTATCGATTGTTTTTTGCGACGATTCTTATTGCGCCAATATTTCTAATCAAACATCGCTCAGAATTGAAGGTCTTATCAAAAGTAGATTGGTTATATTCAACGATAGCCGGTGTATTTTTAGCTTTTCATTTCATTCTTTGGTTTGAATCGTTAAACTATACATCAGTCGCTAGTTCTGTAGTTTTAGTAACTCTTCAACCGTTGTTTGCGTTTGTGGGAACATATTTGTTTTTTAAAGAAAAAGTTTCAAAGATGGCTTTGTGTAGTGGAATTCTCGCTATCACTGGGAGTATGATCATTAGTTGGGGCGATTTTAAAATAAGTGGTCTTGCTTTGTTTGGGGATATTCTTTCTTTAGTAGCATGTGCAATGATTACCGCATATTTGCTCTTTGGACAGGGAATTAGAAAAAGACACTCGCTTACTTTATATACATTCATTGTATATGGAATTAGCTCGTTAACTCTATTACTCTATTGTTTAATCTTACAATATCCCTTAGGTCCTTATCCGACATCAGACTGGTATAATTTTATTTTATTAGCCATTATTCCAACATTACTCGGACACTCATTATTCAATTGGTCTTTAAAATGGGTTAGCACAAATACAATATCCGTGATGATTTTGTTCGAGCCAGTTGGTTCAATAATCCTTGCATATTTCTTTTTAGGAGAAAAAATGATTCCATCTCAAGTAGTGGGAGGAAGTATTATTATGGTTGGGATTATGCTTTTTGTATTAGAAAAACAAATAAAAAAATACATGCGCAAAGAACTAAAGCCTGCCAGCTAATGCTGGAGGCTTTCATTTTTTGTTTGGAGTGATTGATTCTCTTCTTTAATATACTGTGATTGTAAATCTTCTATGGTAATACCAGTTGCTTTAGTAAATCCCTCATTAAAATCATTAGTTTTTGCCGTTTCTATAATGATTGATTTAAGAATTGATTCTCCGAATTGATCAACGAGATACTTAATTGCATAATAACTTTGCAAATAAACATCATAATCTTCTAGACGATATTTTTCCCAGTCTTTATGTGTCACAAGATGGGAAAATGAGGTTTCTTGAAAGGGATAATAGCGATGTGCAACGTTATACATACCAACATACTCTGCAACTCCCTCATGAAACCATAGAGGAATTCTATAGACGTAAAGTTCTTGCTCTTTAATATAAGCTTGTAATCGATAGTGAGTATATTCGTGTAAAATGGTGCTTTGGAAATAAAATGATTGTGGCATTTGATTTGAGACGATATCTGATAAGTCCGTTATGGCAATCCCGACAATATCATTCGGATCGTCAAAGTAGCCCATAGTCTGAACTAAGGAGGTTTTTTCATAAAGATCTTCTATAGAAGAATGAAGAATAAGATCAATCTCGTTATCGTGGACATCACCCAAAAGATTTGTTGTAAGTTCATCAGCACGATTTAGAACATCCTCTATAATTGGGATTAGCTCTTTCTCATGTGTTTCATAATAAATCATTACATTTTTGTATGAGCTCACCATTTTATCCTTCTTCATCGCTTGATAATCTGCAATGGTTACTTTATTTGATTGAAAAGGTATTAAATAAAGCTGGTACTTCTCCTCAAGTGTTAAATTTCCTCCCAACTCACTAGATATCATAAGATTGATGGAAAAAAAGTAGATGGAAAAAAAGAAAGTGAATGTTGTAATGATCATAAAAGAAACAATGCCACTCCGCCCTTTAAAAAACCAAAAGGTAAATGTCTTTTTCAAAGTTATCAAAATATAGACAAAGAAACAGAATAAAGCAAAAGATGTTAATGTCATAATGATGCTGAAAGCAAAACTGACTTTAATGTGAAAAAATAAATGGAAACAAACAAAACATACAAATAGTAAAATAAGAGTAAAGCTGGAGTATATAAGGTTTTTACATACCAATTTAAATGTCTCCAAAGCAACCTCCTGCAAAGGTGAATCTTTATTGATATTTATGAAGCAGGAGTGGTAAAAATGACGTTTGAAGGTAAGGACGTGCATAAGATTTTTCAAAAAAACTCGCCGTTTGACGAGTTTTTAAAATTAAGATGAAATGTAGAAAATCGAACATAAGTAAGCAAAGGTAAAACCTAAAGGAATGCTAAATATTAAAGACAAGCCTTGAACAGGACCCTCTTCATTACTAATTCGAATTGCCTCTTTATAGCCATAAGAGAAATGAAATAGTGATAGAAATAATGTTAATAATATAATTCCATAAGATATAGTCATCTCTTTTTCCTCCGTTTATAAATCTATTATTTCTATTAATAGATGCCGAAAGAATTGAAAATATGAATGTTTTTCTACAAAGTAGAATTTATTCGTGCGGAGAGATAAGGTAATAAGGGGTTTCATAGAGTTAATAGTGTTTACTATGATGATTACTAATTATTTATGAAAAATAGAAAAACCTTGGCGAGGGGCCAAGGTTTTGTTAGAGTTATTTTCTTATTATTAATCTAGGAGAAGTTACTAATAGTAAACTAACAACAATTGCAGAAACGATCATTGTTGGAATCATATAAGAAGCATTATAAACAATAGAGTATGTTAGTACAGGAGTACCTTCAGGTGCGAACGACGCAAAAAATGCAACACCCGCAACAACATGTGCGACCATTCTTAGTAAGCTTCCAAGTAATGCCCCAAGTGTTATATAAAGAATCGCTAATTTTTTACTATTATTTTGAAAAGCGTTTTGAATCTGCTTGAAGAAGACTCCACTAAACCCAACAACAGTAAATGCCAGGTAGTAATCAAGAAACCCTTGAACAGGATGGACAATATAAGGATTACCAAGAACAGCTTGTAAAAGGCCTAGTAACAAACCAGTTAGAAGTCCTCCTTTTATTCCCCAACGATAAGCAATGATAAAAATTGGGATCATGCCCAGTGAAATGGAACCGCCCTGTGGTAACTTACCAATAACACTTGATAATAAATCAAGTAAAAAGGCCAGTGAAGCTAACATTGCAACTTCGATTAAAAATAATAAACGTTGATTTCCTCGCAAACTAATTACCTCTCTTTTACATCAAACCAAAAGGCAACCTTATTTTAGCCTCAAAATAAAAAAGCAATGATTGGAATGATCATATAATCCAAGCATTACTTTAAACATGATCTTCCACATCCCTACACTAGTATTAACTAACAGGTTCAAAGGGTTAGAATGGTAAACATTCAATCTCAGCTTAAAGGCTCCCCTTGTGGTTTAAGTATTTATTTTAGTCATTACTATACAGGATCTCTGTGCTTACTACAACTATAAATATAGAATAAATAAGAGTTTAGTCTACAGTGTAATGAAAGGTGAGAATAAAACATATAATTCATCAGAATTGTCCAAGAGGTGAATGTATGGGTATTAAAAAACTATTCAACTTTAAAAATCCAGCACTAATAAAACAAATGAAAGTAGCAAAAATAGAAAGACAATACGGTGGTATTATTCATCAATTAGAACTTGATGATTTTTGGGATAGTCTTCAAAGTTATGAAAGAGCATTTATTAGAAATTGTATAAAGTGGTCCTTTGGAGGAAGGATTCAGCCTAAGGATTTAGATCACCCTGACAGTCATGCCAAAACAAAAAGAAGTGATTGTGGTTTTTTATTAGGAAATGTTTCTTGGGCTTTTGAATCAAAGGAATATCTTCTTGCTGAAAAATTATTAATTGAAATCATTAACCGTACGAAGCGTCCTTTTATTTTGCACCGTGCCCACCAGGAATTAGTTAAAATGTATTATGCTCAAAGTGAGGAAGATGATAAAATACTATATAAATGTAAAGAACTCTGTGAATATCATATTGAGTTAGCACCTTTAATACTCACAGAAGCATTAAAGAAAGATATTACCCCCCCTGAAATTTTAGCATTTAAATTATTAAAGGATATTTTAGATAAAGAAGGTAAATTAAAAGAGCGCGAGAATATATCTTTGCTTGAAGAACAATATTATAGAGGGGCAATGAATGAAGGTGGCTGATTGTCATCTTTTTTATTTTTTAAGCTATG
>NZ_NUMC01000116.1:0-3090 GCF_002577655.1 Bacillus sp. AFS040349
AGATTTTCAGTGGCCTCTCTGAATAAGGGTGTTTTTTTAGTGAATACTTTCATTAAAAATTTTAGAGGTGTTTTGATGGTTTTTCAAGGATTTAAGAAGGTAATATGGCTATGGCTGCTAATAGGGAGTACTATTTTATCTTCAATCTTTAGTATCGCAATGCTTGCCTTAGGATTGAAATCTTATAATGAAATCTTAAGAATAAAAAGACGTTGTTAAAAATTCCAAATATTAATCAGTATCACTAATCACATAGAGCATCCAAATGGGTGCTTTTTATATTGTTAAATTTATTCGCATTTTTATTTACTACTCTCTAAAAGTGGTTATAAATCCTTAACTATCCACACTTGTATAAATACCAAGCCTTAGGGATTTTTTATGACGTATAAAAATAAAGAATCCAAGTTTAGTCATGAGTATAATGTTTATAACTTGAAAAATTATTATGAGCAGGTAAGAAAACACGAAGATCAAAAAAGGCTTTTTGTGAAAAATATTAAGTTTAAGTCAAAGTGTGAGGCTTGTAATACACTTCTTGATACAAACGGTCGATGTAAATATAGTTAGAATTTATTGTCTGTGGCAGGTGAAACCAGCTTATTTATTTTAACTAAGAGTTATTTTCTAGTATACATTAGTTTGATATAACGGAAAAGATCTTCAACCGCCATTGTGGAGTAACTCCCATTAAAGAAACAAACAAGCATAACCTTGGCAACGTAATAGGTGAGGTTATGCTTGTTTATTCAGGTTTTTGTTTAACAATTTTATTTTCTTTTGCTAAAATCCCTTAAACACAGTCTTTTTTTATATATTCGGAGTTACTAGTAAGTAGTCAATATGATATTATATGTATAAATAATAAAATGGAGGGTTTACAATTGTCTCATAAGAATAGCCCTAAAAAATTCGCACTTAATATGAGCGCAGCTCAATTCACTAAATTTTATATTCTTCACCTTCTTCAGACAAAACCAAGCGGTATGATATCAGAACATTTCAAAGAAGAATTCAAGAAAATTGGCGGCCAATGGGTACCAGCCCCGTCTACTCTTCTTGACACCCTACACGATATGACAAATGATGGTTTATTAAGCCGTAGAGACTCCTATAAATCTCTTGAAAAGAGGCGACAACGTATATATTACTATTCATTAACTGAACAAGGAAAAGAAGAATTTGATATTCTTAAAAAGAAATATCTTATTTTGTTCCAAGAGCAAAAGGAAATTATCGAACGTATCTTAAAAACAGTTTTTAATTAAAAAAGGATTGGTCATAATATGAATGAGATACTGATGGTTCAAAAAAATATGATTGATGTAGCAAGAGAACTATTCAAATCACATATTTCTATAGTAGACGATTGGGAAAACAATTGGAAAATACTATCTGCAAACCCTTATGAAGATGGAATCGTTGATACAGCATCATTTAGAGCATACCTACTAATATTTGAAGAAATTACAAACGAGCACAACCTACCCATTAGTAACTTAAAATCTTGGATTCATAATTATAAAGAAAGAATAGTATCTTTTGTTGAGCCTTTTATAGAAAATGAATGGTCTTATAATCGAAGTAGAAAGAATGCAAGAGATATTAAGAGTGAAAACCAAGAACTTGTCACTAGTTTAGTAAATACAGAATTTGCTGAATCAGGAAGTGCGCTTATTTTTCATAAATTACGAGAAACAATTAGTAAAAATGAGTTTAAAGATATCCAGGTATATCCAACCGCTCAGATATCAGATGAAAGAAAAAAAATGAAAGCTATAGCCCAAGTTAGAAATGAGGCAAATAAAGGACTAAGACTAACATCATCTGAGATTGAACAATGGCAAAATTTAACCGATCATGCTATTTCGGTTATGGATGATTTAACCGCAGATATTTTTGATATTATTTCAATTATGTGGATGAAGAAAGCCCAATATAAAGATGAGATGATTCACTTTCATTGTGATGATGCTTTAAATCTAAGAAATATACAAGGTCGTAGTGGTGGAGAAGGTGAATACCAGACTGGTTACAGAAAAAAAGATCGCGATGATGTAATGAAGAGATTAGCAGCCTTATCTTCAATATGGATACGTATAGAAAAAGATGAATTAAGACTAGTAGATGAAGAGACAAAAAATATAGATAGGCTTGAGCAAGTTCAATTTAATCCTCTATTCCTAGTTGATAGTATTACTGTTGCTTATAGAGGAGACGAACCTGTTGGAATATATGAATGTAGTATTAGACCTGGAGAAATAATGAGTCATTTCCTTTTCGGCGCAAGAAAAGAGAGTGGATTCCTAGCCTTAAAAGCATTACAGTATAATCCAATAAGACAAAAATACCATAAACGACTAGCACGTTATCTAGCATGGCAATGGAGAATAAGGCAAAAAAAAGCAGATTACTTTCGCCCTTATAATTTAAGTGGGGACAAAGGAATTCTAAAAGTAATGGGATTAGAGATTAATGAAAGATATCCCCAACGAACAAAAGAAACTGTTGAGAATGTATTGGACACTTTATTAGAAGATAAAATTATTGACAATTGGGAGTATGTTGGAGATTTTGATGGAATTTCATCAAAAAAATTCTGGTTGGAAGGTTGGCTTAATTCTCAGGTGCGTATTATTCCTACTAAGGATTTATTAAGTCAGTACAAAAAAGAAAATATTGAAGAAAAGCAGACAATTAATACAATTAGTATGTTACAAAGCTTAATAGAAAAAGAAAAGAAAATAGTAAGTGAATACGAGAATAGTACTAATGATGATACGAATACTCTTGCAAGTCTCTTTACAAAGGAGAGAAAAAAGAGGAATCTTTCTATTTCAGCAGCAGCTAGTCAAATAGGCGTTTCTCATAGTACCCTCTCCCGATTTGAGAGAGGACAAATAAAAAAGCCTACAAATGAAAATATAGAGAAAATAAAAAACTGGTTAGGAATAGAAGACTTGGATTAATCCAAGTCAGGCTGTTTAGAAAGTACGTGTTTTTAAAAAAACACGTACTTTCTTTTAGTTTTTATCGTTCTTCTAGTAAGAAAAGGTATGGAATTTAAATGAAAAAGATCATCATACACCT
>NZ_NUMC01000117.1:0-2292 GCF_002577655.1 Bacillus sp. AFS040349
TGTATTTGATAAATTAGATTTGAGCCACTTTTCAATAGTTTGATCACATAAAAAATGAGCCACACGATTTCCAATTTAATTAACCTCTTTTATGATTGTAAGTGACCAAACTATCAATCAGAGAAGAGGAACAAAAGGATGATCAATATGGCTCAATTTCATCGTATCAAATTTTTAAAAGAGGTTGAAGGATTATCACAAAGACAAATTGCAGAAAAACTTGGTATTTCAAGAAACACCGTTAGTAAATACTTAAAACAAAATGTAGCTCCTACAACCATTCAACGCCAAAAGGTCTATGGTACAAAGCAGTATTCTGATGAAACAAAGCGAGTATTGCCGATTATCGATCAATGGCTTGAGGAAGATCTAAAGAGCTGGGGAAAACAAAAACATACAGCTGCGAGAATCTTCAATCGACTAGAAGACGAGTATGATTTCAAAGGTTCCGCATCCAATATTCGAAAAATCGTTGCCAAACGTAAAAAGAAACTACAGGAAGTCTTCATTCCACTTGATTTTCAACTCGGCCACCAATTCCAATTCGACTGGGGAGAGGCGGACATTATTCTACAGGGTCGAACGCAACGTGTTTACCTCTTTTGCATTCAGCTTTCGGCAAGCCGCCTACGATTTGTAAGAGCTTATCTAAATGAAAAACAAGAAGCTTTCTTAGATGGTTTTGTTCATGCGTTTGAGTTTTTTGGAGGCGTTCCAACTGAAGGACTCTTCGATAATTTAAAAACAGCTGTACTTAAAATTCTTCAGGGGCGTGATCGCCTCGAACAAGAATCTTTTATCGCTCTCCAGGCTCATTATTTATTCAAAGCAGAATTTTGTAATGTACGATCTGGAAACGAAAAAGGACGCATTGAAGGGACAGTAGGTTATATAAGAAGAAATGCCCTTGTACCTAAACCAGAAGTCCAATCGTTAGAGGAATTAAATGAATACCTTTCAGAATGGTGCCTACAAGAGGCTGATAGACGAATGGTACCTTACTCAAAAGAAACAGTTTTAGCTATGTGGGAAAAGGAGAAACAACAGCTTCACCCATTGCCAGAGAACCGTTTTGAGGCGTGTAGGCTTGTTTCATGCCAAGTAAATAAAACATCTTTAATAACCGTTGATACCAACCAATACTCTGTTCCATGTAGCTATGTCGGTCAAGCTGTGTGGGCAAAAATTTTTGTGGATCGTGTGATCGTTGTGGCTCAAAATCAAGTGATCGCGGAACATTCTCGTTCCTATGAGAGAAATCAAATGGTTACCGTTTTAGATCATTATCTAGAAGCTCTATTAAAGAAACCACGTGCTGTCAGAGATGCCCGTGCCTTTCAATCTTCTAAAGTACCAGAAGTGTTCAGGCGTTTCCATCAAAAGATGCGTGAACAAGAAGGTGCTGCAGGAGATCGAAAGTTTATTCGTCTACTCCTTCTCCATCGGGAGATAGGAATGGAGAAACTCACGCAAGCTTTACAACAGGCGGAACAAACGCAGATATTTAGGTATGAAGTGGTTCATGAAATAATTCAAAAACTGACAAACGCAAACGTCAAAATCCATGACCTTTCGAAAGAGAAAACGCCTACTAATCTAGTAGATTATAAAGTTAAAAAATCGAATGTAGCTCAATATGGACAATTAACAGGAGGTCAGTAAGATGACAACAGAATTACTAGTGGATCATTTAACCAAGCAGCTTAGAATGCCTACCATTCACAAACAGTATCGCTCTCTCGCAAGAGAAGCTGAAGAACGTAACCTTAGCTATGAAGAGTATTTGTTAGCCTTACTTGAAGTAGAGATAGAAATGAGAGATGAAAATCAAAAACAGAGGCGACTAAAACAAGCAAACTTTCCAGTCCAGAAAACCTTGGATACCTATGATTTCAGTTTAATGCCTAGTCTAAATCGAAATCGTTTTTTAACACTAGCTAAAGGTGAATTCGTTGAGAAAAAGGAAAACATTCTCTTTCTCGGAAATAGTGGTACTGGAAAGACCCATCTAGCTACAGGACTCGGTATTGAGATGATAAAGAATGGTTATAAAACCAAGTTCATTACAGCGTCTAAATTAGTAGAAGAATTACTGATGGCGAATGACGAGCATAAACTCGGTGCTTTAGAAAAGAAGTGGCTCAAATTTGATGTGATCATCGTAGATGAGCTAGGGTATGTACCTTTTTCAAAAATTGGATCAGAGCTCCTATTTCAATTTTTCTCAAGTAGGTATGAACGTGCAAGCGTTATTATTACTACCAATCTTGAATTTACGGAGTGGACTAGTCT
>NZ_NUMC01000118.1:0-1466 GCF_002577655.1 Bacillus sp. AFS040349
AGTCAAGTCCAGAATATTGTGTAAATTTAATACAATGTTTTCAACTACTACATTTGGATATGTGTATTATCCCCTACATTTTTTTTTGCGTAAATTCCATGGGCTTTCACTTACATATCCAGGGAAGGCTGTCAAAGGTTCCTCACTTTGACAGTCTTTCCTGGATATGTGATCATTCCATAATGGAAGCTACGAAAAAATTAGCATCTTCTTATAGATTTTGTAGAGTAAACAGATTCTTGGTATTCCATTAAAACAGCTCCTACTAAACGAAAAGCAGATTGTGTGTTTGGGAAGATACGAATAACTCTTTCTCTTCTTCGTACTTCTTGATTTAATCGTTCAAGAGAGTTCGTACTTCGTATATGAGGGCGCATATTCACTGGATGATTCATATATTGAATGGTATCTTCGAACCCTTCATCGAAAATAGTAAGAGCCTTTTCGTACTTTGGATTATTTCCAAATTGAGTCATCAGTTCATTCTTAAAGGTTCTGATATCTTCAACAGTGATTGCCTCAAACACACGCTTGATCATCATACGAATATCAGCTGAATCCTTTTTGGGCAACTTTTCAATAATGTTCCTTTTAAAATGAACATTACACCTTTGCCAGCTAGTACCTAAAAATTCACGTTGTATGGCTTTTTGTAAGCCTTGGTGAGCATCTGATATCACTAGTTTCGGAGACTGAAGTCCTCGTGATTTTAGCTGTTGAAGGAAGCGACTCCAACTCTCGTAATTCTCTGCATGATCAATACTTAGACCAAGTATTTCACGCTGGCCCTTATCTGTAATAGCTGTGGCAATATAAACAGCCTTTGAGACCACCTTATGGTGTTCTCTCACTTTGATATACATGGCATCTACAAAAAGATAGGGATAATATTTGACGTTTAAAGGACGCTTTGCCCAATCATTTACGATTGGATCTAATTTCAAGGTCAATGAAGAAACAAACGATTTTGAGACAGATTTACCACATAGCTGTTCAACTATTTGTGTTACCTTGCGTGTTGAGACCCCATTAATAACCATTTCCAACATGGAGATCACTAAAGCTTGATCACATCTAGCATATTTTTCAAAAACTGTAGTCGAAAACTCACCATCACGAGTTCTCGGCACCTTGAGTTGTATCTTGCCGATACTCATAATTAATTCACGTTCATAGTAGCCGTTGCGATAGTCACGACGGGCTGCAGAGCGTTCATAAGAAGCAGCATGTAGATAATCATCTCTCTCTTTTTCCATAAACTCATTTAAGACCAAAACAATTGCTGATTTAACTACTGCATCAATATCAGAATTTAATACAGAATCTTTTAAAACTTCCAAATCTAGGTTAAACTGTAACTGGGTCATCTTATTCCTCTTTTCATGTTTATCGTAGCTGAAAACATTGTAGCCAAGAGTGAATAAAATGAACCCTTTTTCTTTTTACACAATTATACGGACTTAATC